>PMSZ01000021.1 GCA_003168235.1 Acidobacteriaceae bacterium | reverse complement strand
TTCAACGGCGGCCCCGGCTCCTCGACGGTATGGCTGCACATGGGTGCTTTCGGCCCGAAGCGCGTCGTGACGGCGGACGATACCCATAGTTCCGCCGCTCCGTACCGGGTCATCGACAACGAGTACAGCTTGATCGATGTGAGCGACTTGGTTTTCGTCGACGCGCCGGGCACCGGCTTCGGACATTTGCGCGGAACGGACAAAGAAAAGGCGTTCTACGGCGTCGACCAGGACGCGCATGCATTCGCCAATTTCATCGTGGAATTCCTGTCGCGGCACAAGCGCTGGAATTCGCCCAAGTATCTGTTCGGCGAAAGCTACGGCACCACGCGAGCGGCGGCGCTTTCGGATTACCTGATCGAGCGCTACGGGATCGATCTGAGCGGGATCGTACTGGTCTCGACGGTCCTGAACTTCGGGGCGTTGAATTCGTCGCCTGGCAACGATTTGCCTTATCCGCTTTACATTCCGACGTACACGGCCTGCGCCTGGTATCACAAGAAGCTGCCGCCGGACTTGATGGCCAGCCAGCGGAAAGCCATTGACGAGGCCGAGCAGTTCGCCTCCCACGAGTACAGTCTGGCGCTCATGAAGGGCGACGCCATCACCGCGGAGGAGCGCGCGCGAATCGTAGCCAAGCTCGCCCGCCTTACCGGCCTGGCGCCCACTTACATTGATGAGAGCAATCTGCGCGTACCCATCTTCCGCTTCACCAAGGAACTGCTGCGCGATCAGAGGCGCACCGTGGGCCGCTACGACAGCCGCGTCACCGGGGAAGAAGAGGACGCGACCAGTGACACACCCCACTACGACCCCAGCTACGCAAGCGTGTTCGCGCCCTTCACCGCCGTCAGGAACCAGTACGTTCACGCCGAGTTGAAGTGGGAGAGCGACCTTCCCTACGAAATCCTCACAGGGAACGTGCGGCCATGGAATTGGGCCGAGTACGAGAACCGCTATGTCAATGTCTCGGAGAGCCTGCGCACGGCCATGACGCAGAACCGCGACCTGAAAGTCTTCGTATGCAATGGCTATTACGATCTGGCCACGCCGTTTGCCGCGGCCAACTGGACCATGGACCACCTGGATCTCGGGGCGCAATTTCGCCAGAATATTTCGTATGCGACTTACGGCGCGGGGCACATGGTGTACATCGATCGCGCCGAACACGACAAGATGAAAAAAGATCTGGTCGACTTCATGGAGAAGTGCCTGCCAAAGTAATTGTTCTACGTTCAACGGTTCGTTCGGCGGCTGCGCGTGTGTTCTAATGCTCAGCGTTCAGAACTTGGATCATGCGCACCGCCGTTATCTTCGGGTTGGGGACTGCGCCGGCAGACCTGGCTCCGTTTCAGTCGCGCTCATCGACCGAGTGGCTGCAGGGACTGCCTTCATCTGCCAAGGGTGCGGATGCCATCGTGATTTTTGGCGGGGACGGCACGATTCATCGTCATCTGCAGGCGCTGGTGCGGCTGCAACTTCCTGTGCTGACCGTTCCGGCGGGCAGTGGGAACGATTTTGCGCGGGCGCTGAAACTACGCTCGACGCGAGACTCGCTGTGCGCCTGGCGTGATTTTGAGGCGGGGAGAGTCAAAGCGCGGGCCATTGATCTCGGTGTGATCGTCCCGTCGGCTGAGCCCGAGCGCACGCACTATTTTTGCACCGTCGCGGGATGCGGCCTCGATTCTGCCGCCGCTCGGCGCGCTAATCAGATGCCGCGGTGGTTGCGTGGGCACGGCGGTTACGCGCTGGCTCTGTTGCCGCTGCTCTTCAAACTTCCGGCTTACTCCATGCGTTTGACTCAGTTCGACGGCGAAGGGCGACGTGCGGAGGAGAAGCCCACGTTGCTCGCGGCATTCGCCAACGCGCAATACTACGGCGACGGGATGCGCATCGCTCCGCAAGCGGATTTTACGGATGGCAAGCTCGACATCTGCCGGATCTCGACGATGAATCCCTTCGAACTATTTTGTATGTTCCCGACGGTGTATTTCGGACGCCATCTGCTCTCGCCCAGGGTCGAGTATTCGAAGGCAGAGCGGGTGCGAGTGGAGACGGAAACGCCGATCGAGATTTACGCCGATGGAGAGTTTGTCTGCGAAACACCGGCCGAGATTTCGGTTGCTGCGGGAGCGCTGCGAGTGATTATGCCATCGTGATGTGCGAGCAACCTCAGTGCCCGCGTCCGTATTTCGCATCGAGCGCGAGATTCAATTCGAGTACGTTGACGCGCGGCTCACCCAGAAATCCCCATTGCCGATTCTGGGAGTGATCGTGGACAAGTTGCGCGATTTCGGTTTCCGGAATCTTGCGTTCCGATGACACACGATGAATCTGGAATTGCGCCGCGGCGGGCGTGATATCAGGATCGAGTCCGGAACCTGATGTTGTGACCAAGTCGACAGGGACAGGAGTATTCGGGTTCTCCGCTTGCAGTTTGGCAACGTCTCCATTGACGCGCGTAATTAGCTGCGCGTTGGTCGGCCCCAGGTTCGAGCCACCGGAAGCGGTGGCATCATAGCCTGCGGCGCCCGCGGCCGAGGGGCGCGAATGGAAGTATCCGGGCCCGGAGAAGGGCTGGCCAATCAGGCGCGAACCGACGACTGCCCCGCCGCTTGCGTAAATCAGGTTGCCATTGGCTTGCTGGGGGAAAAACAGCTGGGCGAGGCCGGTTACCAGCAGGGGATAGAGAATTCCGAGCAACACGGTGGTTGCGATCGTCATGAGTATAGCGGTGATCAGGTTTTGCTTCATAAATTCCTAGACCAGCTTGATGCCGGTTACGAACATGTCAATCAGCTTGATGCCGATGAACGGGACCACCAGGCCGCCGAATCCATAGACAAGCAGGTTTTGACGGAGCAGAGATTCGGCGCTCATGGCCTTGTAGGCAACGCCTCGCAGCGCCAGTGGAATCAGCGCGATGATAATGAGCGCGTTGAAAATGACTGCCGAAAGAATTGCCGATTGCGGCGTCTGCAAATGCATCACGTTCAGCGCATTGAGCACGGGAAAGGTCCCGGCAAACATTGCGGGAATGATGGCGAAATATTTGGCCACGTCGTTGGCGATGGAAAAGGTGGTGAGCGCTCCGCGCGTCATGAGCAGCTGCTTGCCAATGGCGACGACCTCGATGAGTTTGGTGGGATTCGAGTCGAGATCGACCATGTTGCCGGC
>PMSZ01000264.1 GCA_003168235.1 Acidobacteriaceae bacterium | reverse complement strand
ACACCTGACACCTGAGACCTGTCCTATCTAACCACCAGCACTTCTCGAATGTTATCGCGCGCCAGAAAAAACTTGATCGACGCAAAATCTCGGAATAGGTTTTCAATGTGCCGGTTGTTGAACACGCGTTGCAGCCGCGGAGACTGTTTATCGCCGCCCGGCCGCCCCGGCGCCGCAAACTTTACCTCTTGCATCTCCAGCAGGTCAGTCCCGGTAATGTGGAAGCGATAGCAGGTCGAGTCCGGACCGGCGTCGCGCGTGTGAAAAAACGCCAGCAGAAATCCTCCCGGCTTCATCACCGACCACAAACGGTCGATGGTCGGCTTCACCAGGCTTTCTTCCATGTAATCGGGCAAGTTCCAGCACAGCACCACGTCGAACTGTGCGTTAACGTAGACCAGGTTTTCATCCAGAAATTTCTTGCTGTCCATCACCGAATTACCCGTGCTGTCTTGCATGCGCAGCGCCGGGTCGAGCGACGACCGCAGCAGGTCTTCGCTGTAATTCTTGTGCCCCTTGCCGGTCAAGAATCGGATGTTGTTCGCGGAGGTCGAACCCAGGTCGAGCACGCACAGGCCCTCCTGCGAATTCAACAGCCGCGAAATCTCGCCCATCCCGCTCGAACGTCGGGTCAGCTTCTGCGGGGCCGCCGGGCCCGCAGCCTGGTTCGAGGAACTCCGAAAGAATTTCATCAAGTTGTCTGCAACAGACGCCATCTTTGAACGAACGACAAAGAATGATTCGCAACAAACAGCGAACGACGAACGACCAACGACGAACGACAAAAGAACGCCGAACGCACGCCGCGCGATCGACCGTTGCTGTCTTGCCTAAGACCCAGGCGACCTAAGCCCCAGGCGTCGCCGATTTTCCGGCTTCTTTCTGAATATCAACCTTCCCTTTCAGGAATGCGCCCTCTTCAATCGCGATGCGCTGCGTAGTCACATCGCCCGTCACCACCGCCGACTTTCGCAGGTCCACCCGGTCCGAGGCGGTCACCGTTCCATCCAATTTGCCATGAACTACCACCGTCTTGGCGCTGACGTCCGCCTTCACCTTCCCGTTCGGACCGACCGTCAGGCTGTGGTTGCGCAGCTCGATTTTGCCTTCCACGTTGCCATCGACGTACAAATCTTCCGATCCCGAAAGCTCTCCCTTGATCACGACCGACTTACCGATGTGGGCGCCCTCTCCGGTTTGCGGAGCATCCATGCGTTAACCTCCAACTTGCTCGCGCTGTGTTCGCCGCGAATGCACCGATTGTAAATCATCCGGCTCATCGAGGACGTACTCGGCTGACGGAAATCACGCGCCGTCAGGGGTTTACGATGTGTCCGGAAGCTCGCCCTTCGCCTCGCAACTGCTCTTCCCACTGCCCATTTGCTACCATCGTGTCAACCGTAAGCGTCGCCGCCGCATCCATGCTGTGACGCGTTGTGACACATTTTTTTTATTATGGCTATCGTCAATTCCAACCCGCGCCTCTCCGTCGCCCGCACCATCGTTCACGCCAGCCTGTGCATCCTGCTGCTCGCCACTGCGGCCAATCTCGCGGCGCAGCCCGAAACGATTTCCAAATACCACGATCCCGCGGAACTCGTGCGCAAGGTAGTGCAGAACGAAATCAAGGCATCCAACGATGACAACGCTCACTTTCTGTTTCACGGCACCAAGACCACGCCGAAGGGATCCACCACCAGGATCTACGTCGAAACCAAGGGCGCTACCGCCGGCCTGGTCATCGCTTACAACGACAAACCCCTGACGCCCGAACAGCGCAAGGATGAAGAAGCTCGCGTCGAGCGTTTCATCGATCATCCCGAAGAGCTGCAAAAAAAGCGCGAGCAGGAGCATGAGAACGTCGAGCACACCATGCGCATCATGCGCGCTTTGCCCGACGCGTTCCTGTATGAATATGCCGGCGAAGAGCTCGGTTCAGACGGCATTGGCCGCAGCGGCGATCCACTGGTCAAACTGAAACTCGAACCGAATCCTCGCTACGATCCCCCTTCGCGTGTGGAGGAAGTCCTGACGGGAATGCACGGCTACCTTCTGGTGGACCCCGTCAATTACCGCATCGCCAGCATCGACGGCACACTCTTCAAACCCGTTAGCTTCGGATGGGGAATTCTCGGGCATCTCGATCGCGGCGGCCGCTTCGTGGTCCACCAGCAGAAGGTTGGCGATAATTGCTGGGAAGTCTCCGCCATGACGCTCAGCTTCACGGGAAAAATCCTTCTGGTGAAAAGCCTCTCGATTAACTCGACGGAGATCTTCAGCGCCTTCGAACGCGTTCCCGCCGATATGACGTTCGCCCAGGCCCTGGACCGTCTGAAGAAAGAAACAAACTGACTCCGCCCGAGGAATGGAATGAGCGCGAAACCTCCGTTCCTGAATCGAAAAGGCGGCCGAACCATCTAAATCCCATTACTCGACCCGGGGTTTTGTGCGCCCTCGCCTATGAATCTTCTTTATCTTTATTCGAAACAGTACTGGAAGCTCTTCGTCGTTGCTCTTCTGCTGGCTGCAACCAATCAAATATTTTCGCTGCTCGACCCGCTGATTTTTCGTCATGTGATCGACAGCTACGCCACTAAGTATCACCAGTACACGCAAGGCCAATTTATCCGCGGAGCCGGACTCTTACTGTTGGCCGCAGTCGGTGTGGCGTTCATTTCACGCGTAGCCAAGAACTTCCAGGATTATTTCGTAAACGTCATCGTGCAGCGCCTCGGCGCGAAAATGTACTCCGATGGAATCCGCCATTCCCTCGATTTGCCTTACCAGGTTTTTGAAGACCAGCGCAGCGGCGAAACCCTCGGCAAGTTGCAGAAGGTTCGCAGCGACGTCGAGCGCTTTATCACCGCCGCCATCAATGTGCTCTTCATCTCGGTCGTAGGCATCGTCTTCGTGATGATCTACGCCTTCAACGTGCACTGGTCGATCGCCCCCGCATTCCTGATTACCGTTCCGCTGCTTGGCATCATCAGTTCCGTTCTAAGCAAGCGCATCAAGAAAATGCAGAAGACCATCGTCGCCGAGACCACTGCGCTCGCCGGTTCGACGACCGAGTCGCTGCGCAACATCGAGTTGGTCAAAAGCCTCGGCCTCGCGCACCAGGAAGTGGAACGCCTCAACGGCATCACCGGCAAAATCCTTCGGCTCGAACTCATGAAAGTGAAATACCTGCGCAGCCTCAGCTTCATCCAGGGAACGGCCGTCAATGCCTTGCGCACCAGCATTCTGTTTCTGATGCTCTACTTGATCTTCCGCCAGGAAATCACGATCGGCCAGTTCTTCTCGCTGATGATCTATTCGTTCTTCATTTTCACGCCGCTGCAGGAGCTGGGCAACGTCATCAACATTTACCGTGAAACCGAAGTCTCGCTGCAAAACTTTCAGCAGATCCTCGACACTCCTCGCGATCCCAAACCAGCCGATCCCGAACCGGTCGACGAGTTAATGACGCTCCAATTCGAGCAAGTCAGCTTTCAGCACCAGAGTTCTACGTGCCTGGCCCTCGATGAAATCGGCTTCAGCGCCGCCCGCGGAGACACGATTGCTTTTGTCGGACCCTCGGGCGCAGGCAAGTCAACATTGGTGAAACTGCTGGTCGGCCTGTACGCTCCGAAATCCGGCGAGATTCTCTACAACGGAATTCCGTCCAATCGCGTGGACCTGGATATCCTTCGCGAAAAAATCGGATTCGTGACCCAGGACACGCAGTTATTTTCAGGATCGATCCGCGAGAACCTGCTCTTCGTCAATCCCCACGCAACCGATGCGGAATGCATGGCCGTATTGCAGCAAGCCGCCGCGCACAGCCTGCTCTCCCGCGCAGATCGCGGCCTCGACACGCTCATCGGCGAAGGCGGAGTAAAAGTTTCCGGCGGCGAAAAGCAGCGCCTCTCGATTGCCCGCGCACTCCTGCGTCATCCGCAGCTGCTGGTTTTCGATGAGGCCACGTCATCGCTCGACTCGCTGACCGAGGAAGAAATCAGCCGGACCATCCGCGAAGTCGCGACGAATCAGGAGGCCATCACGATTCTGATTGCTCACCGCCTGTCCACCGTGATGCACGCCGACCGCATCTATGTGCTGGAACGCGGTCACATCGTCGAATTCGGACGTCACTCTGAATTGCTCGATCAGAAAGGCCTCTACTACGCCATGTGGCGTCAACAAGTCGGCGAGCGCGAAGCCGTGGCGCAAGGCAAGTAACCAAATTTCCAACTGCGTAGACTATTATTCGACAGTCTGGGTTTGGGGTGGCGCGGCGCTTCAGCGCTGCGATAAGGCGGCTTGTTTCGATGCT
>PMSZ01000409.1 GCA_003168235.1 Acidobacteriaceae bacterium | reverse complement strand
ATTGATCACGATGACGGTGATGGTGCCAAGAGTGAGTTTCGAGGGATGATCGGCATCGTCGGCAAGAAGAGCCTGTTCTTTCGCAGGCTGGCCGTCGAGCAAAAGATCTTTCGGAAAACCACCAGGCGGCGGGAGCAAACGGAGCGCGCCCTTTTCGAGACGGACCGTAGCCACATGCGCTGGCGCCTTGCCCGCGATCTGGACGCGACAGTCGTCGGCCGAACCAAAGGTGTTGTCTCCTTCTTTCAGCCACCCGAGGGCGATTAAAGAAAGCCAGCCTTCCGGAGCCTGCAGGCCGGTGGCGCGTTTCGCGCGCCAAGCGAGCAGATCGCGCTGCCATGAAGCTTGATCTTTTGCACCTTGATCTTGCGAACCTTGATCATCGGCAGCCACGACCGATTGTCCGACGAATGCCCCGGCCAACAAAAACACCGCCCCCAGAACAAGTACCACAGCCAGCAAAAACTTCCTCTTCATTTTAGCCAACCCAGTTTTCGGATTTTAGACAACCCAAGCTTTCGGTCGCCGTCTTTTCGGCACCGGCTTCCCACAGCCTAAATCATACCGTGCCCGCCAGGTCATAAGGAAAGCACCACTTGTGGCACAATACACCGACTCAATCCTGGAGGATTTCGCGTCTTACGGTTTGGTGGTAGGAGTATTCAGCAGGATCATCAAGGGCGGGACATGGTCCGGCTTCACATAGCGGTTGACAAGAAAGCGTTTGCCGTCTTTAGCCACGTCATAGGTGAATGTATCGGTGCTCGAAATCGGTGCGCGGCCGCGAACCTGAAACAGTGGCACGGGCGTCCCGGTCGCGAAAATACTTTGGCCGTTGACAGGCACGCTTGTTAACATGCCGCTCAGTCCAATATAGAAAATTTCTTTGCCATCTCCGCTCCACCGCGGCTCCGAGCCCCCGCCGCGTGACACCTGCCACTTTCCCGCTGCACCGGGAAATGAAGTAACATAAATTTCCCAATTCCCCGACTCATCCGAGGCATAGGCCACCCATTTTCCATCGGGAGAAATCTGACCATTGGCCTCGCTGCCCGCCGTTGTCAGAAACCGGGTTGGCTCCCCGCCGCTAGCCGGTATCACCTCAAGATATTCGCCCGAGGTAATCTGGCGCGTGAACAGAATCTGTTGATCATCCAAAGACCACGAGTTGGGAATGACGTCGTCCATGGAGGTAGCGGGGATGGTGAATCTCCGCTTCTCGCGCTCCAGGCCAGTCGCGGGCTTCAAGACCAGACTCGGACCGGCGGCGTCTGCGATGCGGTAGGCCAGCAGGCTTCCATCTCGCGACCAGATAGCCGCAACTTCTTCTGCTGGATCAAAGGTGAACCGCGAGTTGCCGGCTCCGGCTGTGCTTTCGATCCAGACATCTACGTTATTCGCTTTCTCGTCGCTGATATCGATCGCAACACGACTGCCGTCAGGTGAAAGCGAGGGGTTCGCTATGACCGCCGGATCGCCGATGCGGCCCAGTTCCTTACCCGAGCGATCGATCCACGTCAGGGCCGACTGCGCGGCTCCGATGCTGGTGTTGTAGATCAATGTCCCGTTCTCTGCGACCGTAAACGCCGCCCAGTAAGTCGAGGGTTGAAATCCANNAACCACATTCGCCACAACCGCAGGGCTCCCTGAAACTGTGGCTGCGGATGCGTCAAAAGCCATGCTGACCAACTGTCTTTGATCATCCGCATAGTACAAATTGTGGGCATCGATGCCGAAATTTGAATGGCAGAAAATGACCAGCTTTCTCTCCTTGCCGGCGAGAGAACTGGCATAGATGCCGCTCAAGCGATCGTCCTTCGAGTTCGAGAAATTACCGGCCCAGAACAAAAAATGGTCGCCGTCTGGAAGAAACATCGGCCAGCGATGGGATTGATCGTCCTTCGTCCTGATGCTCAGCGTAGCCGGCGCGATCCCCGTTCCATCGGCGTTGATGCGCTGGAGCGGACTCTGGGCGTCTGCGGCAAAAAGGATTACACCCTTGCTTCCCCAACTGCCGCCGCGTCCAGCTAAGCCGGTGGCGAGCACTTGTGGCGTGCCACCCGAGATCGCTATTTTCTGCAATTTGCCGTTGGCGAAAAATCCTACATAGGCCCCATCCGGCGACCAGAAGGGATAACTCGCTCCCTGCGTGCCGGGCAGAAGCGTAACCCCTGAAGATCCGACATGCTGCACGTAGAGCATGGGCATTGCGGAGTTTTCTTCCGGTGACACAAAAACCAACATCGAGGCGTCGCGCGAAAGCGCCATGTGGCTGATGCTCATTTCGTCCGGAACCGCCAGTGCGAACTGCAGCCGAGTCATGGGCACGGGGCGCCGCGCCACAAACCACGTCGCAGCGGCGACAGCCACCAGGGCTATCCCTATCGATGACCAAAGCAGCACAGGAATCCGGCGCGTCGCTGATGCCGTAGCCCGCGCAACCGCGCTGGTCTCGCTCCCGGAGAGCGCACTGAGAGCAAACGAAAGATCTCGCGCCGACTGGAAGCGTTGTTCCGGGTTTTTTTCCAGACAGCGCCGGACAATACGGTCGAGTGTTGGCGAAACTTGACGGCCCGGATTCGACAATTCGGGCGGATCGTCTTTCAACACTGCAGTCATGGTCTCAGCCGCGGTGCCCCGGCGAAATGCGCGCACGCCCGAGAGCATTTCGTAGAGCACGGCGCCAAATGCAAAAATGTCGGTACGAGGGTCGGCGGGCTCGCCGCGAACTTGCTCCGGCGCCATGTAACTTGCGGTACCCATGACCACTCCTGCCGCGGTGCGTTCGGTAGTAAGGGTCGGTTCCTCCGACGAAGAGCCTGTTTTGTCGCCAAACCTGTCGGCGAATTTCGCCAATCCAAAATCCAGGATCTTGATGCGGCCGTCTCTGGTGACGAAAATGTTTTCCGGTTTCAGATCGCGGTGAACGATTCCCTTCTCGTGCGCGGCCGCTAGCCCGTGCGCGATCTGCACCCCGTACTCGATCGTTTTGCGTTGCGGCAAGGCTCCCGCGTCGAGCGCAGCGCGCAAGGTTTCGCCCTCCAGAAGTTCGGAGACGAGAAAGGGTGAACCCTCGTTCTGGCCGATGTCAAACACAGCGAGAATGTTGGGATGGTTCAGCGCAGCTACGGCCCGCGCTTCCTGCTCAAAGCGGCGCAGGCGATCGCCCTCCCGGGCGAACGACTCGGGGAGAATCTTGAGCGCGACATCGCGCCCCAGACGTGCATCTTTAGCGCGATAGACTTCCCCCATCCCCCCGGCGCCGAGCGGCGCGACGATCTCGTAAGGTCCAAGTTTCGTACCAGGATTCAGAGGCATGCGTGGGCGCAATTATATATGTGCCACGGGGCTTTGGCTTCCGAATAGCGGGATCTGCACAGCAACGATCGGCGTGGCTCTCACCTGCCGACAT
>PMSZ01000119.1 GCA_003168235.1 Acidobacteriaceae bacterium | reverse complement strand
CGAAGTCACTCGAAAAAGTGCCGGGTGCGCGCAGCACGTCGCGGTTTGATGTTCATGTGCTCTATGAAAAAAAGATCGATGTTGTGGCCGAGCGCGAGCGTCTAACGAAAGAGCTGGAGAAAATTGAGAAGGAACAGGCCAACGGGCAGCGGCAACTTTCGAATGAACAGTTTCTGGCGAAGGCTCCGGCGAAAGTGGTCGAAGGCCTGAAGACACGCGCGGAAGAATTGAAAGCACTGCGGGAAAAGGCACTGGCCCAGCTAAGAGAACTAAGTTCTTAGTGGCGAGCTGTTGGCGATTCGCGACTCGTGCGGTATCCGCTAACGATCAACCACTCGGCACCAACCACTGCTTCTTATGGACTGGAATTCACGACGCANNCGACCAGCTACGCCTGCATCGATCCTAACCAGCGGGCGGCGGCGACGATCATCGCCAAGCAGGAGTGCATTCTGGCGGGGCTGGGATGCGTGCCCCGCATTCTCGATGTTTATGCCGCGCTCGACGGGGCGGTGACGTCGCATTACGAGGTGACCAGCCATCCTTCGATTTTTGATGGCATTCGCGTGCACGCCGGGCAACAGGTTGCGGTGATCCAGCACAACGCGCGGGTGATTCTGTCGTGTGAGCGTGTGATCCTGAATTTTCTGCAGCGCATGGCGGGAATCGCAACTACGACGCGAAAGTTTGTGGATGCGGTGGAAGGCACGCACGTGCGGATTCTGGATACGAGAAAGACGGCTCCCGGCCTGCGGTTGATTGACAAATACGCAGTGCGCTGCGGAGGCGGGCAAAACCACCGGCTCGATCTCTCCGATGGAGTGCTGATCAAGAGCAATCACATTGTGCTGGCGGGTGGGGAGACGGAGGCGCTGGAGCGCGCGATCCGCAACCGGCGCGGGCGGCAGCCGATCGAGATCGAAGTGCGGTCGCTGGAAGAACTGCAGCAGGCCCTGGAGCACGGAGCGGAGGCGATTCTGCTCGACCACGTAAGCGTGGCCAACGTGCGCAAGGCGGTTGAAATCTGTTCGCGGCATTCGCGGCGGATTCCGCTGGAGTGTGGAGGCGGCATCACGCTGGAGAATGTGCGTTCGTATGCCGAGACGGGAGTGGATTTTATCTCGGTGGGAGCGTTGACGCATTCGTCGACGGCGGTGGATATGAGTTTGCGGGTGACGGCAGCGTAAGAGCCAGTCGTTCGTCGTTGGTCGTTCGTCGTTCGCACCCGCGGAGTGCTGTCGTCTTCTAATTATCGAGTTGGATTATTGGTTTTGCCAAAGACCAACGACTATCGACTAACGACCGGCGTCAGCGACTAACGACCATCGACTGTTTATAATTCCCTCCATCCCTGCTTCCACCAAAACTCGCGGCCGGGCGACCGTGCAGCACATCGCGACCGATGCGCGGCTGGGGCGCATTGTGCGGCTGCTGATGGACCATGCTACGGTGGTCGCGAGCGGGACGAAGATTGCGGAAGAGATTGGGACGAGCCGGTCGGAAGTCTGGCGGCTGATTCAGCAGTTGCGCGGGTTGGGAGTGGATGTTGCGGGACATCCGGCGACGGGTTACCGGTTGCGGTCGGTGCCGGATTTGCTGTTGCCCGAAATGCTGGCGCAGCCATTGCGGGGCACTGTGTTTGGCGCGGGCGCGGCGAAACACATCCACCACTTTTATAAGATTGGCTCGACCAACGCGACGGCCATGCAGGCGGCGGCGGAAGGCGCTCCGGAAGGCAGCGTATTTCTCGCCGAAGAACAACTGGCCGGGCGAGGGCGCGGCGCGCACGCGTGGCATTCGGCGCGGTCAACGGGTATTTATTGCTCAGTGATTCTGCGTCCGGCGATGGCGCCTTCGGAGGCGNNCGAAGTGACGCGGGTGCGGTATCTGGTGGTGGGGATTGGGGTCAACGTGAACCAGGTAAAGTTTCCGGCAGAGCTGCGCGAAATTGCGACGTCATTGCGGATGGCGACGGGCACGGAATGGTCGCGGGTGGAGCTCTGCGCAGGCATTTTGAAAGCGCTCGATCGCGAGTATCGGAATTTGGTGGAGAATGCAGGGGCGCGAGAGGCGATTCGGCGGCGGTTCGAGGAAAGCTCGTCTTCGGTGCGCGGCAGAAAAGTTGCGATCGGGGTCAATGATGATCAGGAGAATGGCGGCGTGACGGGTGTTACCGAGGGATTGGATGAGCGCGGATTCTTGCGCGTGCGCACGGCGGAGGGGTTGCGGACCGTGGTGAGCGGGACGGTGAGGACGATTGGTAATTTGTGATTTGTAATATGTAATTGGAAAACGAGCGATCTTAAATTACCAATTACAAATTACCAATTACAAATTTATGCTTCTCGTCATTGATGTGGGAAACACGAACACCGTGCTCGGAGTGTTCGAGCGCGTCGCGCATCGTCAGGGCGACGATGTCACCACCGATCCTGATCGGTATGAGCGGTTGGTGGCGAACTGGCGGGTTGGTTCGCATCTGGCGCGCACGGTCGACGAGTATGGAGTGATCTTCCGCAATCTGTTCTCGATGG
Organism: Acidobacteriaceae bacterium; assembly: GCA_003168235.1. Taxonomy (GTDB): domain Bacteria; phylum Acidobacteriota; class Terriglobia; order Terriglobales; family Acidobacteriaceae; genus Acidiflorens. Next base: position 1,860 of record PMSZ01000119.1, on the reverse strand, counting down.
ACAAGCTGGAGGTTTCGTCGGTGCACGGGATCGTGATTTCGTCGGTGGTGCCTCCGCTGGATTCGGTGCTGCGGCAGGTGTGCGAGCGCTATTTCAATACCAAGCCGCTGTTCATTGAACCGGGCGTGAAGACGGGCATGCAGGTACTGTATGACAATCCCGCGGAAGTTGGGGCGGACAGAATTGTGAATGCAGTGGCGGCGTTCGAGAAATATGGCGGCCCGTGCGTGATCGTGGATTTTGGCACGGCGACGACGTTCGATTGCGTTTCAAAAAAAGGCGAGTACATGGGCGGCGTGATTTGTCCGGGGATCGGGATTTCGGCGGACGCGCTGTTTCAGCGCACGGCGCGGCTGCCGCGCGTGGAGATTCGCAAACCGGCGCGCGTGATTGGATCGAACACCGTGGGGAGTCTGCAGTCCGGGCTTTACTACGGCTATCTGGGCCTGATCGATGGCATTCTGGAGCGGCTGCTGGATGAAATGGGCTCGGAAACGCACGTGATTGCCACGGGCGGACTGGGATCGCTGCTCGGCACCGCGTCGCGCTTCATCAAAGATATCGATGAGTTTCTGACGCTCGAGGGGCTGCGCATTGTCTGGGACCGGAACCAGTCTTTCCGCCGTGAAGCGACGCCGAAGGCGGCCAAGACTCCAGCGGCAGCTGGGGATGGCGGTGCGAAACCCTGGCCCTCGCCGAAGGGACCGAAAACAAGGTGAGAGGTTAGAGGTCAGATTGCAGAGGCCCCTAAAACAAGGTCAGAGGTCAGAGGTTAGATTGCAGAGGTGAAACCCTGGATTCTTACCTCTGCAATCTGACCTCTGACCTTTGACCTTTGACCTCTGACCTCTGACCTCTCAGATCCTCGTGGAAAATTATTTCAACTACTTCACGGAAATCGAAGAGCACTATTTGCGGCGGAGGGGGACGCATCTGCTGCTCTCCACGCTTGACTGGGCGCTGATTGAGACCTGGAAGAGCGCGGGCGTGCCGCTTGAGGCCGTGCTCCGCGGGATTGACGATGCTTTCGATAAATATGATCAGCGTCCTTCGAAATCAAAAAAAGTGAACAGCCTGGCGTATTGTTCGCAAGCCGTGCTGGTGGCTGCGGAAGATATGAAGGAAGCGGCGGTCGGCGCGAGCGGCAGCGAAAAATCTGAGCGGGAGCCGGGATTTGAAGCGGCGCAGATTGCGGCGTTCCTGCGTGGGAATGCGGAGAAGCTCGAACAAGCGAAGATTCCGGAACGCACGGGGTTCGCGACGGNNTGGAGCGGCGGCTGACGGTGCTGGAGGAGAAGCTGTTTGCGGTGCTGATGGCGGCGACTCCGGATGATGATCTGGTGGGAGTTCGCGCAGAGGCGGATCGAGACCTCGCTCCTTACCGGCGAAATATGACGGCGGCGCAGATTGAGCAACTGCACAAACAGTACGTCCACAAGCGGCTGCTGGAGCGCTGCGGGGTGCCGCGGCTGAGTTTGTTTTACATGCACTAAACACGTAGGGGCATAGCCCAGCCACTCCGCGGGCCGCAGGAGCACCAAAGAAAAACCGGGCGAGCTGCGCTCGCCGGGGCAGGTGAGGGCACCTGCCCCTACGCAAACCTATGCTGCTTTCCATTGAAAAACTGATTTATGGCGGCGACGGTCTGGCGCGGACTCCGGCGGGCGCGGACGGACGCAGCATGGCTGTGTTTGTTCCGTTTGTTTTGCCGGGGGAGCGGGTTGAGGCCGGCGTTCTGAAAGAGAAGTCGGGGTTCGCGCGGGGTACGGTCACGAAGTTGATCGAAGCCTCACCCGATCGCATCGAAGCGCGTTGTCCATATTTCCGGCAATGCGGCGGATGCCATTATCAGCACATTCC
>PMSZ01000061.1 GCA_003168235.1 Acidobacteriaceae bacterium | reverse complement strand
CCCGACCACAGCACGGCAAACTTATAGGCGAGCGGCAGTTCGCGATTGCTGTGATGAAAAATGTATGCGATGGAGAAGTCGTCGTTGAAGGCGGCAGCAACCAGAACGATGCCCGCCAGTAGGACGGCGGCGAAGGTTGCGATTCCAGCGCGGCGTGCGGTCTCACCCAGACGGGCTGAGGCGGCATCTTTGCCAAATAACGCGACCAATCCCGCCAGAAAAGAGTACGCGCTCAGGCCGAGCGCCAACATCAGCGCAAAGCTTCCGATTTGAGACATCGCTGGGGACCCCGGAGTATCTTACATTTTTCCAGAGAAGACGGTGCTATGCAATCTAGGACGATGGGCGGGGCCCTGGAAACGCACAAAAGGCACGAGCAAGCCTAGGCGCCAAATTTCTTTACTTCCCCAGCAACTCACTTACTTCTCTAGCGGGTAGCGCTTTTCGCGCCAATCGCGGATTCCGCCGTCCATGGAAATGACGTTCGTATATCCCATTTTTTGCAGGTTATCGGCGGCCAGCGCGGAGCGGAACCCTCCGCCGCAATAGAGAACGAGTTCAGTCTGCAGATCGGGATACTTGGCCTCGATGTCGCGCTCGATGATGCCTCTACCCAAATGGACAGCTCCAGGCAGGTGATCGGCGTCGAATTCGCGGTCTTCGCGGACGTCGACCAGGACAAACTTCTCGCCACGATCGAGTCTCGTTTTGACGGTGTCAACGGTTGTTTCGCGGACGCGTCCCTTGGCGTCGTTGACGATCTTCAGGAAGCGTGGTGGATGCTGATGAGCCATAGGATTTTGTAATTTCGTAATCTGGTAATTTTGCAATTTAAAACAACCCGCATTAAACGCAACTCCGGCCCGACGCAGGCCCCCGTTTGACATCAAGCTACCAGATTTTAGGCTACTAAATTACCAAATTGCAAAATTACCAAATTTCCGTGAGCATGGAGTTTCGCGATTCCTCAACCCATGACGCTCGTCATCCGCCAGTCCCGCATTCACTCTTTCGGTTGCTACACCACGCGGCCGATCCGCAAAGGGACGCTGATCGTGGAATATGTCGGCGAGCACCTTACCACCGAACAGGCCGACGATCTTTACGACGACTTTCCTAACACGTATCTGTTCGGGCTGGATGGCGGCAAGCGCATTATTGACGGCTTCGGTGTGGCCGCTTTCATCAATCACTGCTGCCGGCCCAACTGCGAAACCGACCAGATCGCGGGCAAAATGTGGATCATTGCACTGCGCGATATTGAGGTGGGAGAAGAGCTGACCTACGATTACAACCTCTACGACGGCGAAGACGACGCTCCGTGTTTGTGCGGCTCGAAACGCTGCCGGGGCAGTCTGTACTCGGCGTCGCACCTGCGTAAACTCGCGAAGAAGCGGGCGAAGGCCGCGGCGGCAGCGGCTTCGGCCAGCCCGTAGATACCCGCGGAAAAGAGCCGCGAATTTTCCGATGCTACAATCATTTCTTCCAATCGCTGCCGCGATTTCCGGAGTCATTTCTTGGACCGCGTTTCCCAAGGCCTTGAAAGCGTCATCGCCAAAGCCCTGCATCGCGCTCCGGCCGAGCAAAGCGCGCTGCTGGCGTGGCCGATTGCGTGCGGCAGCACGGTGGCCGAACGCACCCGGGCACTGGGTTTTTCCGATGGCATCCTGCGCGTGGAAGTCGCCGACGCGGGATGGCGGCGTGAACTCGTCAGCCTGGCCCCGCGATATGTCGCCCTCATTAACAAGTATTCCGCGACCTCAGTGAAACGCATCGAGTTTGTGGTGAAGATGTAGCGTTCGCCTTGAACCTATGGCCTTGGACCTATGAAGGTTACCGACAAGGACGTTGCCTATGTGGCCGATCTGGCCAACCTGGAACTGAGCGACGAAGAGCGCGCTCGCATGTTGCGCGATTTGAATTCCATTCTGGAATACGTCGACCGGCTCGGCCAACTGGAGACCGATGACGTGGCGCCGATGGCGCAGGTCTCGGACCGCTACCGCGCGGATAAGTCGCGGCAGGGAATCGACCGGTTCGCCTATGCCATGCGCGAGGATGTGAAGGATGGCCTGCGGAAATCGTTGCCGCACGATGTCGCCGTGAAGAACGCTCCCGATACGGATGGGACATTTTTCGAAGTGCCGAAGGTGATTGAGAGATAGCGATCCATGGCGGTGTCACAAACGATTGACGACGTGCGGAATGCGATCGCCGGGCGGCAGACGACTGCGACCGCGATCGCTCAGAGATTTTACGATCGCATCAGAAAAGACGATCCCGAGATTGGCGCGTTCCTGACTCTGTGCGAGGAGCGTGCACTGGCGCAGGCGGCACACATCGACGGGCTGGCCGCGGCGGGAAAGCCCCTGCCGCCGCTGGCGGGAGTTCCGATAGCGATCAAAGACGTCATGGCGACGCGTGGCGTGCGCACTACGGCCGGTTCGAAGATTCTCGACAATTTTATTCCTCCGTATGACTGCACCGCGGTCGCCCGGCTGGAAGCCGAAGGCGCGGTAATTCTCGGCAAACTGAATTGCGATGAGTTTGCCATGGGCTCGTCCACGGAGA
>PMSZ01000323.1 GCA_003168235.1 Acidobacteriaceae bacterium | reverse complement strand
AACCCTGATCGCCTTCCTGTTTGCGATCTTCTTCGCCTATCTGATGAGCCCTCTCGTGTCCTACCTTGAAAAGCCTCTACGCGGGCGCGGCCTGGCCATCGCCGTCATCTATGTTTTGCTGCTGGGCCTGATTGTTGTTTTCTTCATCTCGATGGGGCCGCGGATCGGCCGCGAAAGCGCGCGCCTCGCCTTGGCGAAATCTCCACCCGCACTCCTCCAGTTACTCGAGAGCGTTCCCAAAGCCCAGAACAATGCAAACGCCAGAAACAGCTTGCCGCCAGAAACTCCCGCGCGCCACGCATATACCGCGCCCAACGTCGGCACCAGCGCCGACGAGGTCACTCCTGCTGACCACATGATCGCCTTGGCCCTCGGACTCGCCGCCTGCATCGACGTCTTCACCGTCTGCACGCCGAAAAACGGCAGATGTTCAAATACCCAGCGCAGGCCCGCCGGATAGCCCGCAGGATTGCCCGTCCCTCCGACCGTGTAATACGCGAAGCGAATGCCCAGAACTCGCCCCACCGCCCAGTGCGCGATCCCGTGGCAGTAAAAGTACAGCAGCACCCAACCCGCAATCATCACGGTTATCGACGTAAGCTTCGAATGAGCGGATCGCGCCAGAGCGAGCGCAGCACACGCAACCATGAGGCCGGCGATCTGAATTGCGTTTCCGGCGGCAATCGAAAGCCGCCCCACAATTCTCCGCTGCGGAAGAGAATTTTCCGGTTTCAAATCAATTTCATCTGCTTCGGTACAGCCGTGATACGCACCCGCTCCACCCGCCGGTCGGTCGAGTCGAGCACTTCAAACTTCAGCCCTTCGTCTTCGATCACTTCGTTTTTTTTCGGAATGCGTCCCGCCAGTTCGCTCACCAATCCCGCAATGGTCGATGACTCGTGTCCTTCTGGCCGAATGCCAAACAGTTCATCGAGCCGGTCCACGTCCATATTTCCCGGGACAATGTACGAGTCCTCGCCATCCTGCACCACCTGCGCCTTCTCGTGCTCGTCGCCGATTTCGCCAACAATTTCTTCCACCAGATCTTCAATCGTTACCAGCCCCGCGACTCCACCATACTCATCGACCACAATCGCCATGCGGATATTACTGCGCTGCATTTCGCGGAGTAAGTCACTTACTAACTTGCTCTCCGGCACAAAGTAAACGTCAGTCCGCATCAGCGACGCCACTGTCCGCGTGTGCGCCTCAGTATCCGGCACTTGCAGCACATCCTGCGTGTGCAGAATGCCCCTTATATGATGGATCGAACCTTCATAAACGGGAATTCGCGAGAGCGGCCTCACCCGGAGTAACTCCACGATCTTCTCCACCGTATAGTCGGTCGGAACCGCCACTATCTCGGGACGCGGCTTCATCGCCTCGCGCACGGTTTTGCCGCTGAACTCGACCACCGACTGGATCAATTCGCGGTCGCCCTCATGGATAATGCCTTCTTCTTGCCCCGCTTCGATCAAGGCATCGACCGCCTCGGAAGAAGTTTCCGGTTGCGCATCGACATGCTCGCGCGTGAGCGCCGCCACCGACTGGCAGAATCCGAGCACCAGCGTCACCGGAAGCACCATGCCAATCAGCAACCGCAATAGCAGCACCCACTTCGTCAGCCAGCGTCCCTTCGACCGCGAGAAAAAAACGAACGGCAGCAGCCGGTTGAATACGATGATGATCAGCACCAGGCTGAGCGTGGCTTCGAGCACTTCGTAGGCGCTCCAGGCGCGGTCGCGAAACACGCTGAAGCCAACGATCATGGCGATCGCCGCCGTAACCAGTTGCGTCAGAATTGCCATCGACAGCGAAGCGCGCTCCCGCGTCACTCCCAGCCGCGGCTCCACTAGTTGCTCGAAGGCGTCGATGTTGTCCTGAAATTCGCGCGACAGGAACTTGCCAATCTCCTGGTAGAGACGGTCGACATAAGAGACCAGCGTCAGCAGGCCGATCAGGAGCGCGAGACTGATGCCGACGCCGATCATCGTTTCGTCTTCTCGACTCTGGCGCTTCGTTCAATCAGCCCCGACGGAAGCCGGAGCTTCGCGCGCATCTGCTTTTCGCGTCGCGCCATTTGTCCATTGTCGCACTCATGATCGTAGCCGCGCAGATGCAGAATGCCGTGCAAGACAAGTACCTTCACTTCTTCAGCCGGAGAATGTCCGAGCGCCCGCGCGTTGTGTGCCGCGATCTCGGCTGACACAGCGATCTCGCCGGCCAATCCCTCTTGCGAACCCGCCTCGGCGGGAAACGACAGCACGTCCGTCGCCTTGTCTTTTCCGCGAAAACGCCGGTTCAAAGACTTCATCTCGGTGCTCGAGGTGACCAGCACATTCACTTTACCCTTCAATCCCGCCGCCCGCCGTGCTCGCGCCACAAAGCGATCGAGCGCCAAGTCGCTCAGATCCGTCACGCGCTTTTGCCAAATCACCAAAACAAATCACCCAAGAAAGCGTCGCCCAATTGCCATCCCGCCTTCGCCAGAAAACAACCCTCCGCAAAAAACAATGGCGCGGACTCGAATGTCCGCGCCATAGGAATCGCATTAATTGCGCAAACGCGGCTCGTCTGGAGGCGCCACCAAAGGTGCCGCCGGCACCACAGGTTTCGCTTCCAGCAGAGATAATTGCTGCTCCGCCTGCCGCGTTTTATGTTCGTCGTAGGCGCGGATAATTCGCTGCACCAGGTGATGCCGCACCACATCGCTCTCGTCGAAGTGCACAAACGCCAGGCCGTTGACGCCCTGCAGAATGTCTACCGCTTCAATCAGTCCGCTGCGCCGCGCCGTCGGCAAATCGATTTGCGTAACGTCGCCCGTAATCACCGCCTTCGAGCCAAATCCCAGACGAGTCACGAACATCTTCATCTGCTCTGAAGTGGTGTTCTGCGCCTCATCCAGAATTACGAATGAATCGTTCAGCGTACGCCCGCGCATAAACGCGATAGGCGCGATCTCGATGATATTTTTTTCCAGATAGCGTTCCACCCGCTCGGGATCGAGCATGTCAAACAGCGCGTCATACAACGGCCGCAGATAAGGATCGATCTTCTCCTGCAACGTGCCCGGCAAGAATCCCAAACGTTCCCCTGCCTCCACCGCCGGACGCGCCAGAATGATGCGGTTGACCTGCTTGTTGAGCAACGCCGAGATCGCCATCGCCACCGCAAGATAAGTCTTGCCCGTGCCCGCCGGCCCCACTCCAAACACCATGTCATGCTTTTCGATGGCTTCAAGGTACCGTCGCTGATTGGGACTTTTCGGCTGCACCGTCCGCCGCCCAAAAGACCGCTGGCGGCCCGCTTCGGTCAGTCCGCGCAGAGTCGCGTTCGGATCGCCGACCACCACCTTCAACATACTGGCCAGGTCGCCGTTCACGAACTGGTGCCCCGACTTCCGCAGATGTTGGAAGTCGGCAAATAACTGTTCCGCTCGTGCCACGTCGCGCGGCGCGCCTTCCAGTTCTATGTGGTCCGACCGCAGGTCGATGTTGATGTTCAGGCCGTCTTCAAGCACGTGCAGGTTCTCGTCGCGCGTGCCAAACAGAGTTTCAATATCAGGGCTCAGTTCAATAGTTTTTTTCATTCAGGGTCGTGGCGCCGCCTCCAGCAGCCGGACTGGGCTCACTCTTGGATGTGGAATCCTGGAATATGGACTATCGGAATATGTATTGCCGGACAATGGTTTACCGCAGCCTCCTTCGCTCCCGATTTCAGCTGCGGACGAACCCGTCCCAGCGTTTTTTACACGCAAATAGCTGGATGAGAAACTGAAACCAGAAGTGGAGCCAACCGGATTGCGCACCCCGGTAACGGGGCGGTCACCTACCATTTGAGACCAGCGTAGCGCGGGCGCGCGAGCGAGTCAATGGGGGATGATGCTGTTCGCGCGGATGTGAACTTACCACATTGCAAGGCGCGGCTGCGTGGTAACATCTGCCCGTGACGACTAGCGACACAAGCCCGATGGCGCAGGCTCTCCAATTGCAGATTCAGAGCGGCATGTCGGGGGAACAACGCCTGCTGCTGGCGTTTGAGATGAGCTTGTTCGCCCGCGAACTCGCGAGTGAGGGCATCCGGCGGGACCATCCCGAGTGGACGGAGACGCAGGTCGCGCGCGAATTGTTAAGGCTGGCGTTCCTTCCAGCGCCGTTGCCGGCCGGTCTGCGATGGCCAGGCTAGCTATTTGACTTGACTCTATTTGACCCAGCCCAACTGGCTCCGGTAGAATACTCTTTCGGTTCCTACCCGAACATCTTCCTGGTGTCAGAAGTCAAAGTAATCCAGGACAACAAAGGTAATTCAGCCCCATGGCCAATCATTTTTCGGCGCTCAAACGCGCCCGTCAGACCGAGAAGCGCACCGCTACCAATCGCGCCAACACCTCCCGCCTGC
>PMSZ01000182.1 GCA_003168235.1 Acidobacteriaceae bacterium | reverse complement strand
TCTGCTCGTGCTCGCTCTGCGCCGCGCTCACGATGTTCCCCGACCGATCGAACACGATGAAGCGCGTGCTCGTCGTTCCCTGATCAAGCGCGCCGATATAGCTTGCCATGCTTCTGCCTGAAGTTAGTCTGCCGTGGTCGCGGTTAGTCTGCCTGTCTTACCGCCTGTGTACCGCGTGCGGGTGCATCGCTGGTACCTTTGCCTCGACCCGCTTCGCCGCGCCAGCATTCCAAATCGTCCAAAGGGCTCAGATCGCCCATCCCACAAGGGNNGACAAAAGGAGTTAGCTCCCGCCTTGTGCGCCCTACTTTACTTCCAGTAACTTGCCGATAATTCTACAGTAACCTCGAAATAGCACCATCGTGGACTGTTACTCAAACCTGCTTCGTGGCATCTTACATAATAGAGGTAGGGTTTGCCGCCCTCCAGCAGACCCGGCTCCTGCGGAATAGGAACGTGGGGTTCCTTATGAAGCGTCTGGGCAAGGTTATTCGGTCCGTGCAAGCCTTTGGCCGCGAATTTTCCCGCCGGTCGATTCCAGCAGATTCGCATCGCGCACCTTCCATCGGCGTCGCCCTCGGCGGAGGCTTCGCTCGCGGCATCGCGCACATCGGCGTCCTCAAAGTTCTCGAAGAAGAGCGCATCCCGATCCGCATGGTTGCGGGCACCAGCGTTGGCGCGATCATGGGCGCCGCTTATTGCAGCGGACTCACCATCGCGGAACTGGAAGAAATCGCCCACAAAGTTCGTTTTGCCACTTTCGCCCGCTGGACTCTTTCGCGCCTCGGCTTCGCCAGCACCGATCGCATGGCCGCTTTTCTCAAACAGACCTTGAAGGTTCATACCTTTGAAGAATTGCGCATCCCGCTGGCCGTCACCGCCACCGATTTCAAAACCGGCGGAGGCGCGGTTTTTTCTTCCGGCCCCATCATCGATCCTGTGCGCGCCAGTTGCGCTTATCCGGGGATGTTTCTTCCCGTAGAAATTAAGGGGAGCTGGCTGGTCGATGGCATGCTCTCCCATCCCGTTCCTACCCGGCCCCTGCGCGACATGGGCGTTGACCGCGTTATCGGCGTGCACCTCAAAGGACAGTGGTCAAAGACTTGCGCGCCGCGCCATTTCTTCGATGTGATTGGACAATCTTTCGCCATCGCGCAAGAGATGATTAGTCCGGTTTGGCGAAGCGCAGCCGACATTGTTATCGAGCCCGACGTCGCGGGTTTTGATTATGACGACTTCAAACGCGCCGATGAATTGATTCGCGTCGGCGAACACGCCATGCGAAACGCGCTGCCCGAAGTGCGTAAGTGGCTGGAAGTTCCGGAGAGAGCCGCCGCGCCTCTGCAAGCCCCTCTCCTCACCACCAGCCCCGCGCCTCTGCCCGCCGAATGAGCTCCAGTCGCCGGCGTCGACGCCTCTGCTCTCGCCTACTGGACCTTTCCGTTCGCGTCCATCACATGGAACTCGCCGAGGTTTAGCTCTCGCACGCCAGCTTCGATCTTCGCCCGATCACCCACCACGATCCAGGTCAGGTTGTCCGGATGCACCACTTCTTTGGCCGCGGCGTTTACATCCTCCGTCTTCAGCGCACGCACTTTTCCCGCATAAGTGTTGTAGTAATCGTCCGGCAACCCAAACTGCACGATGTCGACGATCGATTGCCCCAGCTCCGCCAGCGTCTCGCGCGATCCTGGAAGGCTCAGCGTTTCGTCGGCCTGGATCTTGGCCAGTTCCGCGCCGCCAATCGGATTGCTGCCGATAATTCCGCGTAGCTCCTTGTTGATCTCCACCAGCGATTCTTTCGTCTTGTCCGTCTGCACCGGAGCCGACACATAGAATGGCCGTTGCGACCGCGCGTCGCGCAAACGGGTTCCCACTCCATACGACCAGTGCTTGTCTTCTCGCAGGTTCAGGTTCAGTCGCGACGCAAACATGCCGCCCAGCCCATCGTTCATCGCCTCGATTGCGATCTCCTGCGGATTCGCGCGCGGCGGCGCCACCACTCCCGCCAGAATCACCGATTGCTGCGCTCCCGGCTTGTCGATCAGGTAGACCGTGGACTTCGCCGCAAGGGCAACTGTCTTTATATTTTTTGCCGGAACGCTGCCGCTCTTCCATCCCCCAAAAAGCTTCTCCAGCTTCGGCGTTATTTCCGCCAGTGTCGTGTCGCCCACCACAATCAGCGTTGAGTTGCTGGGAGCGATCCAGGTGTCGTGAAATTTCACCAGATCTTCCCGCGTCAGTTTGGCCACGCTTTCTTTCGTCCCCGTGCCCGTCAGAGAATTCCCATACGGATGTCCCGCCCCGTAGAGCAACTCAGGCAGCACCCGGATGCCAGCCGTCGTAGCGTTATTTTGTTCGCGGTCGATTGCCACCAGCGCCAGTTTTTGCTCGCGCTTCACATCCGGCTCCGGATACGACGGATGCAAAACCACGTCGGCAAATAAATCGAGCGATGGGTTGAGTTTCGAACTCAACGCCGACAGCGAAATAAACGAGAGATCAAGATTCGAAGATCCGCGCAACGTCGCGCCCAGCGTTTCCAGTTCGTCGCTGATCTGGAACGCATTCCGCGTCCGTGTCCCGTCGGTCAGCACCTGCATCGCCAGATTGGCCGTGCCCGGCGAGGTCCACGCGTCGGAGGCAAATCCCGCGTCCGACGCCAGCGTGAAATTCACCAGCGGAACCTCATGACGCTCCGCCAGAACGATCTTCAATCCATTCGACAACGTTGCCCGCTGCAGCTTCGGCAGCTTCAACTCCGGAGGTGTCCCCGTGTCCGGAGCTTTGCTGCGGTCCGCTCCCGTCGTCGCCGTTTTGTAATCGCCAAAAGGATCGACTTCGAGCGCGTACACGCCGTCGGAAAGCCATCGCTGCGCCGCGCTCCGCAAATCCTCCTCCGTCGCCTCGCGCACGCGTTTTAGCGAAATCTTGTAAGCGTCGGGACTTCCCAAAAACACCTGGTTGATCGCCAGCCGGTCCGATTTTCCGCCGAACCCGCCGATGCGCTCAACGCCGCGGATAAACTGCGCCTCGTACTGCGCCTTCACCCGCTCCATCTCCGCCGGCGTCGGTCCATCTTTAATGAAGCGCGCCAGTTCTTCATCCAGTTCCTTTTCTACTTGCGCAATGCTTTGCCCCGGCCGCGCTGTGCCGCGCACATAAAACTGTCCGCCAATTTCCGACAAGTCGGCGAATGCCAGAGCCTCGGATGCAATCTGGTCCTCATACACCAGACGTTTATAGAACCGCGACGATTTCCCTTCGCTCAGGCAATCGCTCACCAGGTCGAGATAATCCGCATCGGCGCTGCCATACTGCGGAATGTTCCACACCTTGTAAATCCGCGCCTGTGGCACCCGGTCCCGTACGATCTGCCGATGCGTCCCGCTCATCTTCGCTACCCACACCAACTGATGCGCCACCGGAGGCCCGGACGGAATATCGCCAAAATACTTTGTCACTTTTTCCCGCGCTGTCTTCGCATCGATATCGCCCGCCAGCACGATCACCACATTCGACGGCCCGTAATACGTCTTGAACCACTCCTGCACGTCCTTCATCGACGCCGCGTCCAGGTCAGCCATGTCGCCGATTGTCGTCCACGAATAGGGATGCCCCGCCGGGTAGGTATTTTGCGTGATCAGTTGATCCGTCACCCCATAGGGCCGGTTTTCGCCCTGCCGCTTTTCGTTCTGCACCACGCCGCGCTGCAAATCGAGTTTCTGCTGGTCGAGCGCTCCCAGCAGGTGCCCCATCCGGTCTGACTCCATCCATAGCGTGTAATCGACCGCCGAAGTCGGGACGTTCTCGAAATAGTTCGTCCGGTCTGAATTGGTGGTGCCATTCAAATCTGTGGCGCCAATCTCTTCCATCGCGTCGATGTAACGTCCCGGAGCGTGCTCGCTTCCGCTGAACATCAAGTGCTCGAAGAGATGCGCAAACCCGGTCTTTCCCAGCTTCTCGTTTTTCGACCCCACGTGATACCACATGTTGATGGCCACGATCGGAGCTTTGTGGTCCTCGTGCACAATCACGGTCAGTCCGTTATCCAGCACAAAGCGCTCGTACGGAATATCAATCTCTTTTTTCGGTTCCGTCTGTGCCCAGCCACAAGCCACCAGCGCCAGCGTCAGGAATAATGCCGCAAATTTCGTTCGCATCTTCAACCCCTCCGGGCCAATTTGTTTTGGGTTCCGTCTGACTACAACGTCCGATTGCAACGTTGGATTGCAACGTCCGATCGCAACGATGTCCGGCCGCCAGGCCGATTCGTCCGAGCTATTAGACTTCAAGACGAGAAATAGTCTACACCGCCCGCCTTGCACGCCGCCCACGCCGGAAAGCCCAAATCCGCGTGTTATTCTAGGCGGGATCACGCCGCAGGGCTTTAACCTCCTTCATGTCCAATCCGAATACGCCAGATCCCAATTTCACTGCTGCAGAATCCACTCCGGCAAGCGAGCCTACTGAGTCCTTCGAAAGCATCTTCTCTCAGTACGAGCAAACTCATCCCCGTAAGCCGGAACCCGGCGCCCAGGGCCGCGAAGGCACCGTGATTGCCGTGACTGTCGACGCCATCGTGCTCGATATCGGATTCAAAACCGAAGGCGTTCTCCCGCTCACCGCGTTCCCCGCCGACAAGCCTCCCAAGCCCGGCGACAAAGTTGCCGTTACCATCAAAGGCCGCGACCCCGAGGGATACTACGAACTGACCCGTGGCAAGGTCGAGCGCCCCACCGACTGGGCGTCGCTTGAGAAGGCCTTTGCTGAGAAGTCGACCATCGTCGGAACCGTGACCGGCGTGGTCAAGGGTGGACTGACCGTCGATATCGGAGTTCGCGCGTTTATGCCCGCCTCGCGCAGCGGCACCAAAGACGCCTCCGAACTGGAGAAGCTGGTCGAGCAGGAGATTCGCTGCCGCATCACCAAGATCGACGTGGAAGACGAAGACGTCGTGGTCGATCGCCGCGTCATTGCCGAAGACGAAGATCGCGCCGGCAAAGAGCGCCGCTTCTCTGAACTTAAGGAAGGCGACGTCGTGCAAGGCGAGGTCCGCACTCTCACCGATTACGGCGCCTTCGTTGACATCGGTGGGTCGGACGCGCTGCTTCACGTCGGCGAAATTTCTTGGCGTCGCATCAACAAGCCCTCGGACGTGCTCTCCGCCGGCCAGCGCATCGAAGCCGTAATTCTCAAGATCGACCCGGAAAAACACCGCATCGCAATCGGCATGAAGCAACTGCAGCCGCATCCATGGACCGCCGTTGCCGAAAAATACAAGCCCGGAGAGCGCGTGCGTGGCACCGTCACTCGCCTCATGGATTTTGGCGCCTTCGTCGAAATCGAACCCGGCATCGAAGGTCTGATCCACATTTCCGAAATGTCGTGGGCGAAGCGTGTGCGCACCGCCAGCGACGTCGTAAAACCGGGAGAGACCGTCGAAGCCGTCATTCTCGGAGTCAACGCCGCCGAACGCCGCATCTCTCTTGGCCTCAAACAGGCTCTCGGAGATCCCTGGGCTGGCGCCGCGGAAAAATTCGCGCCCGGTGCGGTCATCGAAGGCCCGGTTACCAACCTGACCAAGTTCGGGGCCTTCGTGCAATTGACCGAAGGCGTTGAAGGCATGATCCACATCAGCGAAATCAGTGCCGAAAAGCGCATCAATCACCCGCAGGAAGTTCTGCGTGTGGGGCAAGTGGTCAAAGCGCAGGTGCTCGCCTTTGATCCGGAAAAACGAAATATCCGCCTCAGCATGAAACAACTCGTGCCCACCGGTCTCGACGAATATCTCGGCGAGCACAAAGAAGGCGACATCGTCACCGGACGTATGACCGAGGTTTCGGCGGGTAAGGCCCGCGTGGAACTGGGCGAAGGCGTAATCGCGACCTGCCGCATCCCAAGTGCGAAGGAAGCCGCGAAAGAAGACGAGAAAGAGAATAAGAGCACGGACCAAAACCAGACCACGCCGTCATCCAACAAACCCGACCTGTCGTCGCTGGGCTCGATGCTGCAAGCGCGCTGGAAAAGCGGCCCGCCCGCCGACGAAGCCAAGCCTGAGGCCCTGCGCGCCGGGCAGATCCGCAAGTTCAGGATCGCCAAACTCGACCAAACCGCAAAGAAGATTGAATTAGAGCTGGATTAAGCGCCGACGAGCTTCTGAACTTCCTGTCGCAGACCGCCAGCGAAGAGATTTTCATATTTCCGATTTTCCGTGAACATGCCCCGGAATGATCGAATGATCAAAGCGCCATCGGTCCAACCACTTGCCCATCGCGGAATTCGATCCGTAACGGGAAATCGCGGAAAATGACCTGCCTCGAACGCCGCAACTGGCTTGATCTCCAATCTGCAGGTGATAGAATTTGGCATGGCAAAATCCGTGATTCAGTCGGTAGTTACAGAGCTCCAGCGGGAGCGCGCCCGTCTCGAGAATGAACTCCATCGCGTAACCGCTGCATTAACCACCTTTGGCAGGGTCTTCCTGCATGGCCCTGTCCGCACGTCCTCTCCAGCTCGCAAGACACGAACCATCTCCGCAGCCGGACGCAAGAGAATCGCTGCCGCGCAAAGGGCGCGCTGGGCAAAGATCAGGGCGGCCAGAAAGAAAAAATAGAAGTCACGCTTAGGTCGCATATACAACCACAGCGTCGGTGAAAAGCGTGAGCCCTGCGCTGCGCCCTGATGACGGCTTAGCTGCCAGCCCTCAAGCCCTCACCACCTCCCGCACATATTCCGCAAACTGCCGCACGTCTTCTTCCATGGTATCGAACGAGCACATCCACCGCACCACCGATTCCTCTTCGCTCCACACATAGAAGAAATACCGCTCCTGGATTTTAGAAATCGCCTCGCGCGGAATTTGTGCGAATACGCCGTTGGCCTCTACTGGATACACAATCCTGGTCCCGGGAATCTTTCTTACCTGCTCTTCCAGCAGTCGCGCCATCTGGTTCGCGTGTTCCGCGTTTCGCCGCCAAAGATCGTTCGTCAGCAGCGCCTCCATCTGTGCCGACATAAAACGCATCTTCGATGCCAGTTGCATTCCCTGCTTGCGCACAAACAGAAAATCTTTTGCCAGCTCCGGACGAAAGAACACCACCGCCTCCACGCCCATCAATCCGTTCTTTGTCCCGCCAAACGACAGCACGTCGACTCCCAGGTCGCGTGTTGCCTGCCGCAGCCTGAGCCGTTGCGCCGCTACCGCGTTTGAAATCCGCGCCCCGTCCATGTGCAGGAACATCTCCCGTTCGTGCGCAAACCGCGCCAGGGCCTCGATTTCGGCGGGCTTGTAAATCGTTCCCATCTCGGTCGATTGCGTAATCGATATGACCCGCGGCTGTACGTGATGCTGGTCGCCAATTCCGTGGTATGCATGCGCAACCGTCTCCACCGTCAACTTCCCGTCCGGCGCGGCCAGTGGTATCAGCTTGCAACCCGTCGCCTTTTCCGGCGCACCGCATTCATCCGTATAAATATGAGAAAGTTCCGGACACAGCACCGCTTCAAACGGCCGCGTCAGCGCCTGCAAACTCAACACATTCGCCGCTGTCCCGTTGAAAACAAAAAACACGGCCACGTCTGCGCCAAACTCCTCGCGAAACTTCGCCACCGCCGCTTCCGTCTGCGAATCGTCCCCGTATCCCACCGCATGTCCCTGGTTGGCGCGCCCTATCGCCTCCAGCACCTCAGGATGCACCGTGGCATTGTTATCGCTGGCAAAACTTCGGCTCGGTTTCATGATCCATCAATTTAGCAGAAGTCGAAAAATTCTTCGGAGCCTCCAGCCGTTGCCATGAATCTATATGCATGATCCAATGTTTGGGTCGAAGGCTGAGTTTGGATAGCTGAGTTTCGCTAAGTACAGAACGATTACTGCCGATACATTATTTAGAACTTGAGAGGACTATGTCCGCAATGTTCATAAGGACACTAGGCTTGCTGGCGCGAGGGACCGCGCGCGTGTCTCTTCTATCTGCGCTTCCCGCCGCGCTGCTTCTCACCGCCGCCTGCGGCAACGGCAAAGCAGCCAAAGCCGCCGCCCCGCAAGCCATGCCAGTCAAAGTCCGGACTGCGGTCGCGGAAAAGGTCGACGACACCACCGAATACGTCGCCACGCTAAAGTCCCGCGATTCCGCCGTGGTCATGCCGCAGGTCGAAGGCATCATTACGCAGATATTCGTTCATTCCGGCGAACACGTTGCCGATGGCGCTCCCATGATGCAGATCGATCCGGCAAAGCAGCAGGCCACGCTCAAGAGTCAGGACGATGCCCGCGCCGCCCAGGTCGCGCAACTGAAGTGGGCGCAGCAAAATTACGAGCGCGTCAGCGGCCTCGCCAATGCCGGCGTCGTCAGCAAACAGGATCTCGACCAGGCGCGCGCCACACTCGACGCCGCCGCCGCACAACTGCATTCGCTCGAATCCCAAGTCAATGAGCAGACCGTCCAGTTGCACTACTACCGTGTGGTCGCTCCGCGTGCTGGCATCGTCGGCGATATTCCCGTTCGCGTCGGCGATCGGATCGTAACCACTACCCAACTCACCACCGTCGACCGCCCCGGCAGTCTCGAAGCCTATATCTACGTGCCCATCGAGAAATCGGCCCAGCTTAAGCTCGATCTTCCCGTCCAGATCGTGGATAGTTCCGGAAATCTGCTCGCTTCCAGCCGCATCACTTTCATTTCGCCCCAGGTGGATACTTCGACTCAGACCGTGCTGGCCAAGGCCACGATCGCGAACGCCAACGACAGCTTACGCACCGCGCAGTACATTCGCGCCCGCGTGGTTTGGGGAAGCCAGCAGAAACCCGTGGTTCCGGTCGTCGCCGTGTCGCGAATCGGTGGGATTTATTTTGCTTTTGTCGCCGAACCCGATCAAAAAGGTGGATACGTTGTCCGCCAGAAACCGCTGCAGATCGGCCAGATCGTGGGCAATGATTACGTCGTGCTCGACGGCATCAAGCCCGGAGACAAAGTCGTGGTCTCCGGCACCCAGTTCCTGATCGATGGCGTTCCCGTAATTCCGCAAGAGAGCAGTTCCTAGTGACTCAACCGTACCGGTTTCACCAAAGCAGAGTGACGTACAAACTGGCCACTGGCCACTAGCCATTGTTTCTTATGGTCGACTTTTTCATACATCGCCCCGTATTCTCTACCGTTTGCGCTCTGCTCATTATTCTCGCGGGCGCGACCTGTATTCCCACGCTGCCCATCGCGCAATTCCCCGATCTCGCTCCGCCACAAGTCGGCGTCACGGCTTACTACACTGGAGCCAGCTCCCAGACCGTTGAATCCGCCGTCACCACGCCGCTCGAGCAGCAGATCAACGGCGCCGAGGGCATGAAGTACGTCACTTCTTCCAGCACCAACGACGGCGTCAGCACCGTCACCGCCACTTTCGACATCACCCGCGACCCTGATCTCGCCACCGTTGACATCGAGAACCGCGTCAACACCGCTTCCGGAAGACTCCCCGCTGCGGTCAAGCAAATCGGAATTACTGTCGCCAAGACCTCGCAAAATTTCGTTTTCGGCGGTGCTGTCTTTTCTCCCGACCAGCGTTACTCCACTCTCTTCATCAGCAATTATCTCGACGTCTACGTCCGCGACACCCTCAAGCGCGTTCCCGGAGTCGCCGACGTTCTTCTCTTCGGCGAACGCAAATACTCCATGCGCCTCTGGCTCGATCCCGTGCGCATGGCCGGCCGTGGACTCACGGCAGATGATGTGACCAGTGCTCTTCTGGAGCAGAACGTCGAAGTCGCTGCCGGACAAGTCGGCGCTCAACCCGCCATGCCTGGCCAGAATTTCCAGATCAGCGTTCGAGCCGTTGGCCGTCTCTCCGAGCCCGACCAGTTCGATCAAATCATCCTCAAGAGCAATTCCGATGGCACTCTTGTCCGCCTCAAAGATGTCGGCCACGCTGAACTCGGCGCCGAAGATTACACCACCGACCTCGACTACAACGGACGCGACGCCGTCGGCATCGCCGTCACCCAGCTCTCGACCGCCAACGCGCTCGACGTTCACCGGAAGTGCGTCGCCGAACTCGATCGCCTGGCCAAGCGCTTTCCGCCCGGGATGAAGTATGAGATCGCCTTCGATACCACCGACGCCGTCGGCGAATCGATTCGCGACGTGGTTTTTACGGTGGGTTCCGCGATCCTGCTGGTCATCCTGGTGATCTTCATTTTTCTCGGCGACTGGAGGACTACGATCATTCACTTCATCGCCACTCCAGTTTCGCTCATCGGGACCTTTGCTTTCGTAAAGCTACTTGGCTTTTCCATCAACACCCTCACGCTTTTTGGCATTACTCTGGCGACGGGTCTGGTTGTCGATGACGTGATTGTCGTGATTGAAAACATCGAGCGCCACTTGCAGGAGGGCGAGACGAGCGCTGCCAAAGCCGCCTCCGCGGCCATGAAAGAGGTCACCGGCGCCGTCATCGCCACCTCGCTCGTACTCGTTGCGGTATTCGTGCCCGTGGCATTCTTCCCCGGCACCACCGGCATCCTTTTCCGCCAGTTTGCGCTCACCATCGCCTTCTCCATTACCATCTCCGCCTTCAACGCTCTGACCCTGGCGCCTGCGCTCGCGGGGATCCTCCTCGGCCGCATCGAACACAAAGAAAAGAGCTGGTTTTTCAGACAGGTTGACCGCGGTCTCGACGCCATCAACAGAGGTTATGTGCACGCTCTCCGCACGTTCTTGCGCTTCGAGGTCCTCGCTTTGATTTTGTTCGCGGCCGGCCTTGGCCTCGCTTACTTTGTCTTCAAGCACGTCCCGCAGGGTTTCGTGCCCACCGAAGATCAGGGATACCTCATCGTCGCCATTCAGGCTCCCACCGGCGCCTCGCTCGACTACACCAGAAATATCGGCAAGCAGGTCTCCGCCATCACCAAGAACATTCCCGAGGTCCGCGGCACCTTCTCCATCGCGGGGTTCAGTTTCGGAGGCGCAACCGCCAACTCCGGCCTCGTGTTTCTGCCTCTTCAGCCTTACGGGAAGCGGAAAGGGGAAGAGCACACCGCCGCCTCCATCATCAAGCGCCTGCGCGGCCCATTATTTGGAATCTCCGGCGCTATCGTCATCCCCTTCGAACCTCCCGCCGTGCAAGGCCTCGGCCAGTTTGGTGGATTCCAATACGAGCTTCTCGATCAGGGTAATCACACCCTCCAGGATATCGACAAAACCACCCATGACCTCATCCGCGCTAGCGCCGAGCGCCCGCAGAAAGATCTCACCGGACTGTTCAGCACCTACACCGCCAACGATCCGCAGTTTATCGTCACCATTGACCGTGAAAAAGCGAAGAGCCTGCACGTCCCGCTCAGCCAGATCACCGATACATTGAGCGTCTACATGGGCTCGGCCTACATCAACGATTTCGATTTTAATAACCGTTCCTATCGTGTGTATGTGCAGGCCGACAAGCAATTCCGCTCGCACCCGCAGGATATCGGCCAGTACTACGTGCGCTCCGATTCCGGCGCTATGGTTCCGCTGCAAAATCTCATCACCCTTACTCAGAGCACTGCGCCTCAGGTGATCAATCACTACAACCTCTTTCGCTCGTCTGAAATCGACGGCTCAGCCGCCCCCGGCTTCAGTTCCGGACAAGCCATCGATGCCATGCAGCAGCTTTCGGCGAAGATCTTGCCGCAGGGCTATACCTACGAATGGTCGGGAATTTCGCTGGAAGAGCTGGCTTCCGGATCGACTACACTCATCCTCTTCGGACTCGGCACTCTCGTCGTTTACCTCACGCTCTCGGCGCTATATGAAAGTTTTGTTCTGCCCTTCATTATTCTTCTTGCCGTGCCCATGGCTCTGCTCGGCGCGCTCGGAGGGCAATGGATTCGCAGCTTGCAGAATGACGTTTACTGCCAGGTAGGCTTGGTTATGCTGATCGGTCTCGCCTCCAAGAACGCCATCTTGATTGTGGAATTTGCCGAGCAGTTGCGGCAGCGCGGCATGACCATTCTCGAGGCCGCCGTTGAAGCCGCCCGCATCCGCCTGCGCCCCATCCTCATGACGTCGCTGGCCTTCATCCTCGGTGTCGTTCCCCTCGTGTTCGCCACCGGCGCCGGAGAAAACGGACGTCACTCCGTAGGCACCACGGTTTTCGGCGGCATGATCATGAGCACCATCCTGAATCTGTTCTTCATCCCGGTCCTCTATCTGCTGATCGAAGGTTTCCGCGAACGCCGCCGCAACCCCAAAGTGGCCGGTCAAGTGAACCCCGCTTAAGAACGGCCGTCTTTCGAGCCCGCCTCAGGAAGCTTCGCGCTGCCACAAGAAAAAGCAACTTCTGCCCTTCTTGCGGCGTCAGAAAGGTGCGAAGATGTTCCGGTCCTTTGCTCACTGCGCGGTTAAAAGCTTCTGCGGAGTGAAATACCTGGGGTAAACACACTGGAGTGAACGCAAATGAAAAATTCTCTGCTTCCCGTCCTGCTCTCCTTGATTTTCTCGATGGCGGCATTCGCCAGTCCCGCCCTCCAGGACAACCAACCCGCTGGCGCGCTCGATCAGAAGAGTTTCGATCGCATCACTCGTGAAGTCCGTCACGAGCTCGTGATGCTTCCCTACTACGGTGTGTTTGACAATCTTGCTTACAAGGTCAGCCCTGATGGCACTGTGACTCTGCTCGGACAAGTTGCCAGACCCGTTCTCAAATCCGATGCGGAGAATGCCGTCAAGCGCATTGAAGGCGTTACGAATGTCGTCAACAACCTTGAGGTTCTACCCACTTCCTTCAGCGACGACCGCATCCGCCGTGCTGCCTACCGCGCCATTTACGGCAACAGCGTGCTCAACCAATACCAGATGCGCGCCGTTCCGCCCATCCACATCATCGTCAAGAACGGGAATATCACCCTCGAAGGCGTAGTCGCCCGCGAAATGGATAAGACCGTCGCCGGCATGCAGGCCAACAGCGTTCACGGCACGTTCTCCGTGACCAATAACCTGCGCGTTGAAGAGCAGCCCGAGAAGAAAAAGTAACTTCGCGAGTTAGGGGTGGGACTTCCCCCGGCCTCGCTTGCACGCACTCTCCGAGCGATGCCGCCCGCCCCTACTTTTGCCGCCGGCCCGGCGTCTGCAACCCGCCAACTCGACTTCCGCCATCTACAATCGGTTATGCCCGATCGCGCCACTCCCGGCGAAATCGACCACGCCGCCCAACTGCTCCGCGCCGGACGCCTCGTGGCCTTCCCCACCGAAACCGTCTATGGCCTCGGGGCCAACGCCCTCGATGCGGATGCCGTAGCCCGCATCTTCGCCGTCAAGCGCAGACCCGCCACCAGCCCGCTCATCGTCCACGTGGCATCGATAAAAATGGCGCGGTCCCTGGCTGCGGCGTGGCCGGAAATCGCGGACCGCCTGGCGCAAAAATTCTGGCCAGGTCCGTTAACCTTG
>PMSZ01000185.1 GCA_003168235.1 Acidobacteriaceae bacterium | reverse complement strand
CGGTTGCGCCGTGAACCTGCACGCAGACCATGGTCATCGCCTCGCACTGTGTGGGATTCACCTTGCCCGGCATGATCGAAGAGCCCGGCTCGTTCTCCGGTATGGAAAGCTCGCCCAGCCCGCAGCGCGGCCCGGAAGCCAGCCAGCGGATGTCGTTGGAAATTTTCATCAGCGAGGCAGCCAGCGTTTCCATCGCGCCCTGCGCAAATACGATCTCATCATGCGCCGAGAGCGCGGCGAATTTATTGCCGTGCGAGCGAAAGGGAAGACCAGTGAGTTCGGCAATCTTTTGCGCGGCGCGCTCCGCGAATTCGGGATGCGTGTTCAGTCCTGTCCCCACGGCAGTTCCGCCGATCGCCAGATCGTAAAGTCCATCCAGCGCTTGTTCCAGACGTTTAATATCGCGCTCCAGCAGACTGGCCCAGCCGCCGAACTCCTGCCCAAAGGTCAGCGGCACGGCATCCTGCAGGTGCGTGCGGCCGATCTTTACGACGTCGTTGAATTCCTTCGCCTTGGCCGCGATCGCATCGCGCACATTCCCAATCGCTGGAATCAGCGCGTTCTTCACCCGCTCCGCCGCAGCAATGTGCATTGCCGCTGGAAACGTGTCGTTCGACGACTGCGACATATTGACGTCATCGTTCGGATGAATCGGCTTCTTCGACCCCATTTCGCCGCCTGCAATCTCAATCGCGCGATTCGAGATCACTTCATTCACATTCATGTTGGTCTGCGTGCCGCTTCCCGTTTGCCAGATGCGCAGCGGAAACTGGTCATTCAGCTTGCCGGCGATCACCTCATCCGCCGCTTGCGTAATCAGCTTCGCTTTGTCCGCCGGAAGTTTTCCCAGGTCCTGATTCACCAGCGCGCACGCCTTCTTCAGAATGCCAAACGCCCGAATCAACTCGGGAGGCATCGTGTCGCGCCCAATATTGAAATGCAGCAGCGAGCGCTGCGTCTGCGCTCCCCAATAAACATTGGAGGGAACTTCAATTTTCCCCATGCTGTCGGATTCGGTGCGGGTCTTTATTGAAGTCTGCGAGGCGGGATCGGTATGAGTGGACAAAGATGGAATCTCCTGTGCGCGAACCGAGTATTATACGGCGCGCATTTCGCACGGGGATTAGAGCCGCCATTCCGCTTCACGTTTTGCATTTTTTATTTTTGGTTGGTGCTATTGAAAAGAGGATAGCAACTGGTTTGCTATCCCCCACCCCCCTCCCCAATCTGCGCTAAAGTATTCTAAAATAAGGACTTAACTTAAGCTACACGAAACAAATAACTTAGGGGCGGGTCGTTGAGCTTGTGAGAGGGACACGCTTCTGGCTTGGGCGGTCATAGTTTCTCCATTTTCAGGCATGGCGAGTGGTGTGTCTGTGCCGGCGCGCACAGGAGAATGTGATGAAAAATTGTGGTCGATATGCTTGCTGGGTGTATCCACTCGGATACACTGAAGAATTAAATAAGATGAAGAAAAAGAAAGCCACTTACAAACCATTCGACGCGGCGGCGTATCTCGATAACGACGCGGTCATCGCGGAATATCTTTCAGCGGCTGCCGAAGATCCCAACCCCGAGGTATTCGTCGCAGCCCTCGGCAACGTGGCCAAAGCGCGAGGCATGGCGCAGATTGCCAAAGACGCAGGCCTGGGCAGGGAGAGCCTCTACAAAACCCTGAGCGCCGGCGCACACCCGCGCTTTGAAACGATCAATTCCGTTCTGCACGCGCTTGGCGTGAAGTTCGCGGTTGTTGCGGAGCGCGAGAGTTAGGTCGCGCTGTCAAGCGAAGATCCCGAGATGACGGCGGATGTGGAATCCCACTCTTCTAGAACCGAAGGGTGCGGCATGAGGCACAAGGTATTGAAATAAGGGTGCCCCGTCCTCGCTGCGTACTTTGCAGACGCAGGGCGGGGCCTTTGACTTCCTCACGATTCTTCCGCGATTGTGAAAGTCAAAGTCCCCGCCCAGCCCAGAGTGGCCTTTTCGTGCCATTGACAGGGTTTCTACCGCGGATTCTCATTAACGGGGAATAAGAAGGAGGGCGTCATGAAGCCACGCTACTTTGTCCTTTCCGTTTCTGTCCTATTATTATTCGCAGCGTCGCTACTCCATGCGCAGGAAGTGAAACCGGCGAGCGTAACGATCCAGGCAGTTCCCGGCCAGACAAGCCCGCAGCAGAAGGTCGTTTTTACCAATACTGGCGACAGCGATCTCACGCTGACTATTTCTATCACCGGTCCATTTTCCATTCCAGAAAACAAATGCGGACATCCAGTAAAACCCCTGCTTCACTGCGACGTTTGGGTCAACTATTCGCCCCAGGAGATTGGAACGGACACTGGCACGCTGGCTTTCACGTTCAATGATCAGACCGTATCGGTTCCGCTTAACGGGAATGCCCTGGATCTTCTGGTGACCTCGGCCCGGCTGCAATTGAAAAGAGATGGTTCGCTCAAAACTACAATGTCGGTTGCGAATGGATATCACGTACCCGACGGCGAGCAAGTGACGGTCTTTTGCACTGCTGTAAGCGGACCCGACAAAGGCTATGAAGTTAATGCCTCGGCGGTCCTGACCGGCGGAGTGGCGGAAGTCCCAGCATCGATCGTTGACGTTCTGGGCGGACATTACATGTGGCGCTGCTATTCTGCGTACTATGGGGATGCAGAGTTTGCCGGCAGTTCGAGTGGACTGATAACGGTTTGGAGTAGTCGTTGACTTTAATCCCGTGGAGACGGGATGCAGCGTTCGCGGGTCCGGCCCAGCGAAGCTTGGACGAGGCACCCTTTGGGTTTTGAAAATGAGTTGGGGTAGTGTGCGCCATCCGCCCGAAGACCAGAGCCGCTGAAATTCCCACCGATCAGATCGACTTCACCGGAATCGCCATTACGTCGTCGACGAGGCCAACTTCTTTCTGCACGAACGGTTCGCCGTAAGTGACACCACCTAGCATCCCATAATAGCGGGCCATGGATTCGACGCGCGCGCGAATCTCTTTTTGCGCGGGGAAGATTCCGCTGCCTGCCTGCTGGTCGGTGAACTGCGATTTGTAAGCCATGAGCGCGGCCAGCCGTGTTTCAAACTGATCGGAGATATCGACGACGAAGGTCGGGCGCACGTCGCGGTAAAGGCTGGCGTAAATAATCTTGAACGGACGATGCGGCGCGCTTTTGATCGGAGAGGCTTCGATTTGCAGCTCGGCGACCGGCAGCTTGGCGAGTCCCGATAAAAAGGCCGCCTCATACCCAAGAATCGAAGCCGTGTAGTGGTCCGGATGCCGGCCTTCCCAATAAGGAAGAATCAGCACCCGCGGCCGCTGCTCCCGCAAAACCCGGACCACTTTCAGCCGATTCTCCCAGGTGTTCTCAACCCGCCCATCGGGAATATCAAGCGCATCGCGCCACGACACTTTTAAAATGCGTGCCGCTTCCGCCGCTTCACTGGCGCGTTCGGCGGCAGATCCGCGCGTTCCCATTTCCCCTTGCGTCAGGTCGAGGATGCCAGTGCGGTAGCCGCGCTCCGCCGTTTTGAGCAGAGTTCCGCCGCAAGTTTGTTCCACATCATCACGGTGCGCAGCCAGGGCAAGAATGTCGAGAGGCATGTTGTAATTTAGTAATCGGGTAATTTTGTAATCTGAAAAACAAGCGCAGCAGCTTTTAAATTACCAAATTACCCGATTACAAAATTACCAGATTGCCTCACGCTGCGGGCTTGGTCGTCTGCCGATTCACCAGCACAAATGCCAGTCCGAACATGAACAGTGCGAACAGCAACAACGTCAGCATCGACGCCGTCAGCGAGAATGCGCTGGGAGCTTCGGGATACATCAGCGTGCGCAGCGCCTCAACGCCATAAGTTAGCGGGTTGGCATACATCAGCCAGCGAATCCATCCCGACGCTCCGGAAAGCGGGAAGAGCGCTCCCGAAAGCAGCCACAGCGGAATCAGAAACAAATTGATAATGGCGTGAAAGGCTTGCGTAGAATCCATCGGCCACGCAATGGCGAAGCCAAGCGCCGTGAGCGCAAACGAAACCAGAAACACGGTGAGCGCGATGAGCCCGAACGAGGCCAGCGTCATGTGTACGCCGACAAACGGCGCGAAGAGAAGAAAGATCAATCCCTGAGCAGTCGCGAGCGTGGTGCCGCCAAGAACTTTGCCGAGCACAATCGCCGCCCGTGGCGCCGGAGCGACCAGAACGGAAAGCAGAAAACCCTCGTTGCGGTCTTCGATCACTGACATCATGGTGAAGATCGCGGTGAAGAGCACAATCATCACCAGGACGCCAGGATAAAAATAATCTAGATAGTGTTGCTGCCCGGCGGCCTGTCCCGAGCGAAACGATGTTCCGAAGCCGGACCCAATGACGATCCAGAATAAGAGCGGAGAAGCGATGACTCCAACTACGCGCGCCCGCTGACGGTAGAAGCGCACCACTTCGCGCCACCAGAGCGTGAAGGCGGGAAGTAAAACTCCGGCCGATGCNNAGACCGTTCCCTAGCGACCCAACTGCTCCAACATTTTCTTTGCCTGCTCGTGCTCCGGATGCAGCTTGAGCAATTCGACGAGCACCGACCGTGCCTTTTCCGGCGCATCTTCCACGATGTAAACGCGCGCCAGATTCAAGTAAGACTGATCGAATGCCGGCGCCACCCGAATGCACTCCTCAAAACTCGCCACCGCCTCATCGCGTCGATGCGTGCGCAAATAAAGAATGCCCAGGTTGTTGAGTGCCTCGGGATAATCCGGCCGCAATTTCAGCGCTTTCTGCAGACTCTCGAAAGCCCGCGCTGAGTCGTCATTGTGCGCGAACACCATGGCCAAACCATAATTCGCCTCTGCATCGTCGGGATTGATTTCGAGCGCCCGCTCGTAAGTTTTGCGCGCGTCGTCCCAACGTTTCATTTGCCGATAAGCGCCACCAAGATTGTCGAGCGCGATCCTGTGATCGGAACTGAGTTTGAGGGCCTGCTGAAAGTTGCCGATCGCTTCTTCGATGCGTCCTGCATGCGCGGCCAGCAACCCGAGATTGTTCCAAGCATTGGCCTGCGTGTCGCGATAGCTGGCGCGAAGTTTGAGCGCCCGTTCAAAGCTGTCGCGCGCTTCAGGCATCTTTTGCTGATCCAGGTAGACGCTGCCAAGCCCATAAGCCGCTTCAGCGCTTGAAGGGTCATCGCGTAACGCAATGCGGAACCATGCCTCAGCCTGTTCCATATAGCCACGCTGAAAAAATATTGATCCGTATGAAAGATAGTTGCGCCCGAACTCGATGGCATCCGTCACGCCGGGAAAGGGAAGCGCCCGGCCTAGTCGTTCCGCGTTGGTTTGCGGAATGTGCCGGAAGTCGTATTCAAGATGTTCAGCGTTTACGGGCCCGTGATACACCTTCACAATCTCCCCGTCGGCACTGATGAGGAACGATGTGGGAAGCGGGAGATCTCGATGCCGGTCAAACAGGTAACGAAAAATAATGTTGTAAATCGCGGCGAGGTCATTGGTCCCGATCAGAATGGGAAACGAGAGTTTATGCTCGAGCACCAATGCCCGCACGCTTGCCGCATCGGCTGAGTCGTCAGGATTCGCCGCGCCAAGATTCACGGTAAGCAGTTGCAGTCCCTGATCCGCCCACGCCGCATGGCGTTGATTGAAAGTAATCCAGTCTTCCTTGCATCGCTCGGCCGCTGAGCTCCAAAAGTTGAGCAGCACCGGTTTCCCGCGCAGAGAAGACAGACTCCGCGTCTTGGAGTCGAGGTCGGGAAGCGAAAAGTCAGGCGCTGCAAACGGCGCCAGCAGCCACGTCTCAGCCAAGGTGGGAAGCGTTTCGGTTTGCAGTCGACCGGCGAGGGCCAGATCGGCGTGCTTATCGGCACGCTGACCATTGCCCCGCGCCACAAACGCCTCCGTGCGAAATTGTTCCGAGCCTTCCTCTACCCAGATCCGACAATTCACCGGCAGATCGCGAAGTTCCTGAATCAGTCCGCTCGGCCATCGAATCGAGGCGCGCACCGGATCTTTCGCCGCTCCCATGCCGAAGAAGACGCCCTTGCTGTGCTGCGATAGAAATCCCGACCCGGTTTGCAACGCCCGAGTTTGCTTGCCGAATTCGGCCTCGACTGTAATCACCGCGCCAATGCCATCGCGATTACTTTTTGTTCCGCGCAACCGGAATTCGATGGACGGCGGCAGGTTGTCTATTTCATTTTGTAATATCCGCAACTGTGGGCCGTTGCGGTTCTTCAGAAATATTTCCTGCCGGCCGTCATGATCGAAATCCCCCAGCGCGAACGCGCGCCCGTCCTCCACAAAATCCAATCCGATGACGCCCGAAATATCGGAGAACGTCCCGTCCCCGTTATTCGCGTAGAAAATATTGCGCTCGAATCCGCTCCAGGTGCCATCCGCTCGGATTAATTCGTTGATCGCGCTCCAGCCCTGCTCATAGTCTTGCGATCGGTCTTGCGATGGCTTGGCCTCGTCCGGGGAATTGGCAACCACCTGCCGCCAGAAAAAACTGTTGAGGTCCTCGGTACTCGATCCACTCACCATTCCGTTCGTGACGTACAGGTCGAGCAAGCCGTCATGATCGAAGTCCCACGCGTCGCTCGACCAGGCCCAGCGCCCAATTCCGACGCCCGCGGCGTGAGTCGTATCCTCAAATGCCTGCGTGCCGCCCTTCCCAAGCGTGTTGCGAAATAGCGAATTGCCCATAGCGTGTTTGCGATAGAGCGCTCGCGTTTCTTTCGACGCGGTCTTCTGGAAGATATCCTGCATCGAAACGCGTTCGCCAGCCGCCGTCCACATGTCAGCCACGTAAAGGTCGGTCGCGCCGTCGTTGTCATAGTCAAACCAGCAGACGCTCATGCCCGCGCCAACATCTTCTACGCCCGCTTGCGAAGCGCTATCGGTAAAAGTCCCATTGCCGTTGTTGCGGTAGAGATTCTTCCTTCCGAAATCATTCACCACGTAGAGATCGGGCCAGCCGTCGCCATTGAAGTCGCCCCATCCGCAACAGAAGCTGTAGCGCGTGTTGTTCTGGTTGAGTCCGGTCTCGGCAGTCACATCGCGAAACGTGCCGTCGCGATGATTGCGCATCATGAAATTCGGCGGCCCGTTATTCGCATCGTAATAAGGAGAGGGATATTTATATTGGCCCGTCCCCTGATAAAAAACGTAAAGACAAAAATAAATGTCGAGCCAGCCGTCGCGGTCGTAGTCGGCAACCGCCGCGCCGGTAAACGTGCCCTGCGGCGGATTGGCAAATCGAAACGCGTCGGCCTTTTGGCGAAACTTGCCATTCCCTTCGTTCAAAAACAATATCGGACCCGTAGCCCTCACCACGATTAAGTCTTGCCGCCCGTCATTGTCCACATCGACAAAAAGTGCGCACGCCGTATTATCGATGACGCCCACTCCCGACGCTTCCGTGATGTCCTCAAATGTCCCGTCGCCGCGATTCCGGTAGAGCCGGTTCGGCAGACCGCCCGGCTGGCAGACATAAAGATCGTCGTATCCATCGCCATCAATGTCGCCGAGTGAAACGCCGTTGTGGCCGTAAACATCAATGCCGCAAGCGCCATCGAGCACCGTACGCCAGTAATCGGTCCCCTGCATCAGCTGCGAAGAATACGATGCATTACCGCTGAGCGCCGAAGCGGTAATGTCGGCAAAGCCGGGACCACTCGCGCGGCTCTGCGTTTCCTCCAACGCCTGCCAATTGCAAATGCGAAGCTCGCCCGCAATCCGCTCCCATGCAATTTGCCAGTAACCGACGCGCTGTTCACGATAGAAATCGGGTCCCTGAGCCACCAATTCATAACGGATGCGAGTCTGAATCTGCAGCGGAATTTGCCCCTGATTTTGTTCCCAGTTTTTCTCCTGGTTTTTCTGCGAAGATTCCGGCGTCCCAGCGATGGAGCCGGCATCAATTTGTGTTACCTGCAATTCAGCGGTGAGAATCTGCTTCAAGTTGCCCAGAGTCGACTGTAGTTCCTGCAAAAATTTGTCTCGACTGAGCGTCGCCTCTGGCCTGAATTGATTACGGCGAACTTCGACCCATGTTCCCGGGCGCACTACGCGCGATCCCACGGGCAGCGGAGAAGCCCCACGGAAGTCCGGCGTGAGAACTTTCTCAATTTCCGTGAGATCGTGCGGAAACGTCAGAAGGCCAGAACTCCATCGCGCCAGCACGACTGCGACCTCGTCCGCGTATTTCTCGGTCACAAAATCGTCGAGGCCGGATTGTGTCTTTAACAGCAGGGCATCGAGTGGCCTGGGCATCCTATAATGCGGATGCAGATGGAACTCGCTGCCGGACAAGCCCGGGTCCTCGCCGGTAAAACCGCAGCCGTAAGGCAATCCGAACAGTCGATTGGCGGGAATCAGAGCCGCCGCTGCTCCCTGGCAACAACGCGCAAGAAAGTCGCGTCGATGAAGATCGACGGGCTTTGAGGCAGCCGCCTGCCGTATCTTCTCTGGCCGACTCAGAACAATGTCTCCCGAAACAATGTCTCCCGAACTCCCACGCGTGGCCCGAACTTAACACTCGTATCCGGCAGCGTCAAGATTTTAGCCCGGATCGAAATATCTACGCCGAAGGCAGACAGGCGTTACAATCTCTCGATCCTCAGTCCAATCGATTTGAGTATGCCAACAAATAAAGTGCCGGTTGCGACGCGCAAACGCCTGCTTCGAGCCGCGCGCAAAGTAGCGAGGAACGCGTACGCGCCATTTTCCAAGTTCCGGGTCGGCGCGGCCATTCTTACAACGAAGGGCGAAGTCTTCGTCGGCTGCAACGTCGAGAACTCTTCGTACGGAATGACCAACTGCGCCGAACGTACAGCGATTTTTTCCGCGGTTGCCAAAAGTGGCCCCGAGCTTGAGATCCAGGCAGTCGCCGTCGTCAACGATCAGGGGACCGCGTGCTCGCCTTGCGGCGCTTGCCGTCAGGTGATCTATGAATTCGGGCCGCGCGCCATCATCTTCTATGAGGGTGAAAAAGGACCGAAGCAAAGTCTCATCACCGATCTTCTGCCGGAGGGCTTCCGCCTGCAGTGACCACGCCAAGTGCCGCGCCATCAACTTTCCGCGTCATCGATCTCATCCGCAAGAAGCGCGATGGCGGCACATTATCCGCCGCGGAAATCGACTACCTGGTTCATGGTTGTACCGACGGCAGTATTCCCGACTACCAGATGGCCGCGTGGCTCATGGCCGTCGTACTGCGCGGAATGACGCGCGAGGAAACCGCCGCGCTCACCAACGCCATGCTGCATTCCGGTGAGGTTCTCGATCTCAGCTTCCTACCCGCCAAAAAAGTAGACAAGCACTCCACCGGCGGCGTTGGCGACAAGACTTCACTCGTGCTCGCTCCGGTGGTCGCTGCCGGCGGCCTCTACGTCCCCATGATCAGCGGCCGCGGATTGGGCCACACTGGCGGTACGCTCGACAAACTCGAATCCATTTCCGGATTTCGCGTCGATCTCTCGGTGTCCGAATTTCATCGCGTTCTTAAAGCCTGTGGATGCTCGATGATCGGCCAGACCGAAAAAATCGCTCCTGCCGACCGCAAATTGTATGCGCTGCGCGATGTGACCGGCACGGTCGAGAGTCCTTATCTGATCTGCGCTTCGATCATGAGCAAGAAGCTGGCCGAAGGTACCGACGCGCTCGTCCTCGACGTCAAGACCGGTTCCGGCGCGTTTATGAAAAAAGAGGAAGACGCTGTTTTTCTCGCCGAACTCATGGTTGAAACCGGCGAGCGCATGGGCAAACAGATGGTCGCGCTCATTACCGACATGAACCAGCCGCTCGGACGCATGGTCGGCAACGCGCTTGA
Source organism: Acidobacteriaceae bacterium (assembly GCA_003168235.1). Classification (GTDB taxonomy): domain Bacteria; phylum Acidobacteriota; class Terriglobia; order Terriglobales; family Acidobacteriaceae; genus Acidiflorens. The sequence goes on along the minus strand of PMSZ01000185.1, from coordinate 6,420 downwards.
AGTGCAGGAATGCATCGAGGTTCTGCACGGCGGCGGACCGCCCGATCTGCGCGACCTATGCCACGACCTGGCGGCGTGGATGTTCTATCTCGGCGGCGCGTCGAAGTCGGTCGCCGAAGGCAGGAAATTTTCAGAGCAACTCATCGCCTCGGGACAGGCCTTCGAGCGTTTTCGACACATGGTCGAATTACAAGGAGGCGACATCAGCATGATCGACGATCCTTCTCGCCTCCCAAGCGCCGACCATCGCGTCGAAGTCCGCAGCTCTCAGAGTGGATATGTGACGTCGATCGCGAGCGAGCAAGTCGGCACCGCCTGCGTCATTCTCGGCGGAGGCCGCGAACGCAAGGAGGATTCCGTCGATCCGGCGGTCGGTATCGAGGTTCATAAAAAGATCGGCGACAAAGTTTCTGCAGGCGAGCCACTGTGCACCATTCACTGCCACTCCGACGCGCAAGCCGCGCCCGCAATAGAACTGCTGAAAGAGAGTTATCAAATCGCCGCCACTCCGCCCGCGGCTAGGGCTCCGTTGATCCATCGCGTGATTTACAAAGCGGAATACTGATTTAAGGGGATAACGATGGGACGTTTTACCGGCATTCTCGGTCTGCTCACCATGTTGGCGCTGGCCTATGCGTTCTCCACCAACCGCCGCGCGATCAACAAGAAAACCGTCGCCTGGGGACTCGGCCTGCAAATCGTGTTCGCCATCTTTGTATTGAAGATCGGGTTTGGCCGATTGCTCTTCCAAAAAGCTGGAGACGCCGTCAACCGCCTGCTGAGCTATTCATTCGAGGGATCGAAATTCGTTTTCGGCAGCCTTGGCGTCCAGAACTCGTCGATGGGATTCTTCTTCGCCTTTCAAGTTCTGCCGACCGTGATCTTCATCGCCGCATTTTTCGCCGTTCTCTATCACTACGGCGTCATGCAATTCATCATCAAGCTCGCGGCCAAAGTCATGACGCGGTTCATGGGCGCCAGCGGCGCCGAGTCACTGAACGTCGCTGCCAGCATTTTCATGGGACAAACCGAAGCTCCGCTCACCATCCGTCCGTTTCTGCCAGACCTCACCCGCTCCGAACTGATGACCGTAATGACCAGCGGCATGGCCCACGTTTCCGGCGGAATCATGGCCGCCTACATCGCCTTCGGCATCGAACCCAAGCATTTGCTGAGCGCGGTCATCATGACCGCTCCGGGCACAATCCTGATGTCGAAGATGCTGGTGCCGGAAACCGAAATTCCCAAGACCGCCGGCCGGGTCGTCATGAGTGAAAAAGAGAAAGACGCGGAGAAAAAGGAAAACCTGCTCGGCGCGATTGCCCGTGGTACGACCGACGGCTTGGGCCTCGCGCTCAACATCGCGGCCATGCTGATTTCATTTCTCGCTCTGATCGCTCTCGCCAACGGCATTCTCGGCGGCATTCACAATCACATCGGAATCGCGTGGTTCCCATCCAGCCTGCAGCAAATCTTCGGAACTCTGTTCGCTCCCGTCGCGTGGGTCATCGGAATCCCATGGCGCGATTGCACCGCCATCGGCAATCTCCTCGGCACGCGCATGGTGCTGAATGAACTGGTCGCTTTTTCCATGCTCGGACCGCAAAGGGCCGCGCTCGATCCGCGCTCCTTCACCATTGCGACCTTCGCGCTTTGCGGTTTCGCCAATCTGAGCTCGATTGGAATTCAGCTGGGCGGCATCGGCGCGCTCGCTCCCAACAAGCGCGGCGAATTGGCCCGTCTCGGCATTCGCGCCATGCTCGCCGGAACCATGGCGAACCTGATGTCAGCCTCGATCGCCGGCATGTTGCTGTGACAGAAACTGGTAAGCGTGAAATGACGGTCAGGCGGGAGCGTGAATTTCTGCGAGGATTTCTTCCGTCGTGACCAGCGTCGCTCCGAGCATCTGCAACTCAGCAAGCATTTTGTTCCCCGCCTCCGGGGCCAGAGTTTCAATCGCATCGCGAACCACCGCAACCCGGCGCTTCCGCTCTAACAATCCTTTGGCAGCGAAGTTGACGCAAAATTCGGTGACGACTCCAAACACCACAAATGTTGCCGTGTCCCCAAGCCGCTCGACCAACTCGTCCGCATGGCGGGACTGGAAAATATCCAGCGTCTGCTTTTCCAGGATGATCTGCTGATACTGAAAAAGATTTTCCGGCAGCTTTGCCCGAGCATCGTTTTCCACTCGAACGAAATTGCCCGTGAGTGCCTCGGGAACGAACTCCGCCCCCGGCGTGCCTTTCACACAGTGCGGCGGAAATTGCTGGAACTCCGGATCGTTAGCAGTATGAAAGCATCCATGCGAAACCAGAAAAACTTCGCCGCGCCGGGCCGCGTCCGTCAGCTTGCGGATGTTGGGCAAAAGCTTCTCGGCCCCTGGGACATACAGCTTTCCGCCGGGCAGCATGAAATCAGCCTGCACATCTACTTCCCAGAAAATAAAATCACGAGACAGCACGTCACCTCTTCGGAGCACCACTCCCGTCAACGATTTTCGCACATTTTGTTTGCTCTACTCTTCGTGCTGTGTAATCCTGTTCAACGCAATCAGATGGCGCGATTAGCTTAAGAACCAGATCAAATCACAGGTCAGCAACTCCAGGGAGAGTACCGATGCGAAACCGTTTGTTCCTTGCTTTGATTGTCTTTACTTTGCCCGCTCTTTGTGTTGCCGCCGACTTCCCGACGTTCAATATTAAGGAAGGGTTGTGGGAACAGACCACGACACATTCCATGACCGGGATGCCGCAACAATCGGTCGCCATCCCTCCCGAAGCTCTTGCCAAGATGACTCCAGACCAGCGTGCCAAGGTAGAAGCCATGATGAGTGGCCGTTCGAGCACCGACGTGAGCAAGGTATGTATCACCAAAGAGAAACTGGCAAAGAACGCGATCTTCAGCAAAGACCGCGGCAATTGTACGCGTACCGTCGTGACGGCAACGGGCAGCAAACTCGAACTCAAGATTCACTGTCAAGATGGGGATGCGGTGAGCGATGGCAACATGGTGCTCGAGGCCATGACTACAGAAGGGACTAAGGGCACCATGCACCTGGTCACCAAGTCCGGGTCCGAGGGAAACGCCCTGAAGATGGACTTTACCTTCACCTCCAAGTACCTCGGCCCCGCATGTGGAGACGTGAAGTAGGATTCGAAAAGTAGGATTCGAGAGCGATGCTTCGAATTCGCCGCCCGCCAACATTTCGGGTCGTACTCCGGATCACGCACGCGCCGCTTCTGGTCGCGTGTCTGCTGCTCTTCATTCTTGTTTCTGCTTCCGCATCCGCCCAGTCCGGCCAGATCAGCCCGCAGATCAACCCACAAAAGCGGGCCCAGCTTGAAGCTGCGATCGCTCGTTTCATGGCCGCCAACAGCACTCCGGGAGTTTCCGTTGCCGTGGGCGAAAACGGAGCGGAAGAATGGTCAGCAGGCTTCGGCAGCGCAGATCTGGAAAGTGCCGTTCCGGCAACCGCGCACACGCTGTATCGGCTGGGCTCCATCTCCAAGTCGATTACAGCCACAGCGGCGCTCCTGCTCCGGCAGCAAGGCAAACTCGACCTCGACGCTCCGCTGCAGAAGTATTGCCCCTCATTTCCGGCCAAAGACACGCCGATTAGCACGCGTGAGCTGCTCGGACATATCGCCGGAATCCGTCATTACAAGGACGGTCCCGACGATCTGGAGACCGGAAATACGAAGCACTTTCTCAATCCGATTCAGGCCGGCATCGACTTCTTCAAGAATGATCCGCTGGTCGCCAAGCCTGGAACCGAGTACCACTACTCAACTCAGGGGTTCACGCTGGTCGGCTGCGCCATCGAGGGCGCGTCCGGCGAACAGTACGTCGATTACGTCCACCAAAATGTTTTGGCTCCCGCTGGCATGTCGCACACCGTCCCCGACGACCGATTCGCCATCATTCCTCGCCGCACCCGCTTCTACAGCAAAGACAAATCAGGAGCGATCACCAACGCCGATTTCCTCGACTCGAGTTATAAGATTCCCGGCGGAGGCTGGCTTTCGTCCGCTGACGACATGGCTCAATTCGAAGTGGCCATTCTCAACGATCGGATCGTGACCCGCGCGACGCGCGATCTGATGTGGACACCGCTGAAACCCGCCGATGGCAAACCAGATCGCTACGCGCTCGGTTGGGCGACCGGGAACGAAGTCGGCATGTTCGACGTTGGCCACAGCGGGAGCCAGCAGGGAACCAGTACCGATATCACGATTGTCCCCGAGCGCCGTGCCGGCGTGGTCGTGCTGATTAACTTGGACAACGTCGATGCCACCGCGCTCGCCATCGAGTTGATGAAGATCGTGCTCGAACCACCAGCGCCGCCGGCCAAATAATTCCAGAAAAAAGCCCCGCCGAAGCGGGGCCCAAGATCCGGGTCAAAAAAAACGCGCAGCCCGAAGGCTGCGCGCATGAACAACATCTGGAGGGTTACCGGCCGGCTGCCATTGCCATCTCTTGCGGCGCTGGCTGCTCGTCTCGGCTCACAAACATTTTGTACGACTGATAGACGGCGAACAGCACGGCCAGCAGTGTTGCCATGGCCGTCAGTCCGCTGACGGTTGTGAAGGCGGAAACAATTGCAGTCAGTCCCGCGCCAATTACGTAGTTCGGGAACGACCACAGAAACACCTTGTGCCATAGGGCAAAAGGATTGCCGCCTTCTGTCAGTCCGATGATGCTCGCTACCGGAGCCGTGTTCGCCAGGAAATAGGTGGCGGCGGCCAGTACCAGAGACATCGTGTGCGCTGACGAGCGGGCTGCGAAGAACTGGCTATGGTAGACCAGATACGCAAGTCCGGCAGCGTTCAGCAGTGTGCATGCGTTGAATACAAATTGAACAGCTTTGGTTTTGTTCCCGCCGGAATAGGACTGCGCGACCGCCGCTGTAACCGCTACCAGCAGGCTGGCGAACAATCCCAGTTGCGTGACTGCCAGAAGAATGACGGGCAGATTTCCCGACATTGAGCTCGACATTCCAGGCAGCTTCACCTTGAAACGCGAACTCAGTGCGGCTGCCACTGACAGGAGCAGCAACTGCGGCCAGGCTTGCGATTGCCATCTGACTGCGCCTATCGACACGGCGCACAGACTCGCAACGGCCACCATTCCGATCATGACTTTCGCTTTGATTGGCAATTTATTTGTCATGGTAGTCTCCGAATAATGGTTTCAGTCGGCTGTCTAGTCGTCTCCTGGGTCGCCATCGCTGAGTGCTGCGCACGCGGTTTCGACCGTTGAAGTTGCACCCCAGACTACGCTGTCACCAGTAACGGAGGTCGCACCCCAAACCACGCTGGTTGCGCCCCACACTACCGAAGTTGCGGAAAGTACATTCGAACCCCAGACCACTGAAGTTCCCCAAACCACCGAAGTGGCTCCCCAAACCACGCTGCTGCCGGCGAAAACCGAATCAGGCGTGGTGTTGACGATCGAGACCGAGTTGTTCTTCGAATTAAACACGGCGGTCGGAGAAAGTGCTACTCCGCTCGAGAGATCCGTATCGCCGAGCGCGGAGTTGACATCCAGATATCCGGCCCCGTAAGTGAAAAGGTCGTACTCGTTGTTGTAAAGGTTGCCATAGCCGTCGTGTGAATTTGTGTACTGCGTGAAGCCCTTCCACGCCGTCTTCATCAACCGCGATTTCACCTGGTCGGGTGTCAGCGCGGAGTTCTGTTGCAACATCAGCGCGACCGCGCCGGTCACTACCGGCGTCGCCATGCTGGTGCCGCTCAGTTCGTAGTACATCGAAGTTCCACTGTTCGGCCAAACCTCATATTGCGGATAGGTCGAATCCAGAGTGCTGCCCGCAACCCGCAACGACACCTGCCGGTTTCCCGGGGCGACGAGGTCGGGTTTCGCGGTGTGATCGATCGCGGTCGGACCCTTGGAACTGTAGCTGGCGATCTGATCGTCGACCCGCGTCGACGTCAGCTCGGTCATGGTTGCTCCCACGGTGATGACCGAAGGATCGTTGCCCGGCACGACGATCGTGCCGAAACCGTCCGTCGGAAGATAGCGGCCTTCATTGCCTGCCGCTGCCACCACCACAATGCCAGCCTTCCAGGCAGCTTCCACGGCCTGGTCAACCGGATCGAGCGTGTAGCTTTCAAAGATCGGACGTCCCAACGACATGTTGATGACGCGAATGTTGTACGTGCTCTGCAGCGTGATCGCTTCCTGAATGGCGGCGATCACCTGGCTGTCGGTGCCCGAGCCGTTCTGATCGAGCACGCGCAGGTTGATCAGGTTGACGCCGGGAGCCATGCCGGCATACGTCGCCGCATAGCCGTTGGCGGTGCCCGAATCCGCACCCGACCCGCCGATCAGGCCGGCCACGTGGGTTCCGTGTCCGAACTTGTCGGAGGTTGTCGTGTCGCCAGCCACAAAGCTCTGGCT
>PMSZ01000452.1 GCA_003168235.1 Acidobacteriaceae bacterium | reverse complement strand
CGTGAGCATCGTTCAGGCTCACTGGCGTCTCGGTAAATTGCGCGGCCACAATGCCAGAAGGCGTAGCAATCGGGTAATACTTGAAATGTCCGCTGTTCAAATAATCCCGCAGGACCTTGTCGAACTGCTCCGGCGTCATCCCAAAAGCCAGCCGTGTCGCCTCTTCCACCGTCTTTTTATCTTCGATCCGCGCCGCGAAGTAATCGGCCAGCTTCGGTATCAGATGATTGTCGTACAGATAGTGCACTACCAGGCTCGACTCGGCGTAAAACGAATTGCGATGGCTCCCGCTCTCGTTATAAGTCTTGGAATTCTGCTGCACTCTAAACAGATCGGCGACGCGCATCATTCCCTCGTGCTGCAGGATGCGATAAGTGTCCTCGGGAATCTTGCCGACATGCACTTCTTTGTTACCGGCCTCAATGCTCGCGAAATACTCGGCAAATCCTTCTTCAAACCAGGGATCGGTGTGTGTCGACATATTCGCGTTCATCAACTGGTGTGCGTATTCGTGGAAGACCACCGCCCAGGGATCGTCGACCGACATATCCAGCATGATGAAGCAGCGATCATCGCCCGGTTGAAACATTCCCGCATCTTCGGTCGGCTTTCCGTTAAACACCGGCGACATTTGCCGTATTTCTTTGGAAGACCGAAAGGCAACGATCTGCAGCGGCACCGCGAGGCTTACGTGCGCCTTGGTCATCAGCGTCCCGAACACCGAACGCATCTGCTCGAAATGCAGCGCCACGTCACGGCCCCGCTTGTCTCCCGCATCGGTGAGCACGGAAAAATTCGGCGACTGAATTTCCACCCACTGCGCCTCGCCGGCAAAACTCCGGCGCGACCACAGCATCAGACATCCAAGCGCGAAGCAGACCTTGAGGAATCTCATGTCCGGCCAGCCTTAAACGAGACGAGAAACAACAAATGGTATAGCACAATACGGCCCGTACTAATAGCTATTTTGGGGGAGTTTTATATCTTACGAAGGCCAACTAACATCCGCAACTACGACTTACACCGAAACCGTAAACGAAGTCTCCGTCCGCGTCACCGGACGATAAAGCGTATCGCGCTCGATCGGTTCACGCCCCGCCTCAGTAATCAGTCGCACCAGGTCATGCCGCCGCAGGCCCTGCGGAGTAGTCGCGCCGGCATCGTGATATATCTTCTCCTCGACCACCGTCCCGTCAATATCATCCGCCCCAAACCGCAGAGAAATCTGCGCGATCTTCGGAGTCATCATCTGCCAATACGACTTGATGTGCGGAAAGTTATCCAGCACCAGCCGGCTCACCGCAATCTGCTTGATATCCAACATGCCCGTCGTCGTAAAAAGATGTTGCAAGGGCGTGTTCGCCGGATGAAACGCCAGCGGAATAAATGTCTGGAACCCGCCCGTCTCATCCTGCAAAGCTCGCAGCTTCAGCAGGTGATCAACCCGGTCTTCATCGTTCTCAATATGCCCGTAAAGCATGGTCGCATTCGACTTCAACCCGATCTGATGCGCCATCCGCGCCGTATCCAGCCATTGATCGCCATCAATCTTGTGGTCGCAGATAATGTGCCGCACCCGGTCGGCAAAAATTTCCGCCCCGCCGCCCGGCAGCGAGTCGACCCCAGCCTCTTTCATTTTTTCCAGCGTCTCGCGGATCGTCAGCTTCGCCCGCTTCGCCAGATACGCGACTTCCACCATCGTGAAAGCCTTCATGTGCACCTGCGGAAAGCGCTCTTTCAACCCCGAAACCAGGTCAAGAAAATACTCAAACGGCAAATCGGGATGCAACCCGCCCACAATATGAAACTCGGTGACCGCCTCAGAGTAGCCCGTAGCCGCCGTCGCGAATGCCTCTTCGAGCGCCATCGTATAAGAGCCCGGAGCATCCTTCTTCCGTCCGAAAGCGCACAACCGGCAAGCCGCCACGCAAACATTCGTCGGATTGATATGCCGGTTCACATTGAAGTAAGCCGTGTCCCCATGCATCCGCTCGCGAACCCAGTTCGCCAGCCATCCCACCGCCAGAATGTCGCCCGTCCCATAAAGCGCAAGCGCATCGCCCTCGTTCAGGCGTTCGCCCGCGAGCACTTTGTCTTTAATCGGAAGCAGCCGCGAATCGTCAGTCTGAAATGCGTGGGTCTGGAATATGTGCGCGTTCGGCATCTCTTCAATAATAACCCAGCCCGCGGAGGATCACTAAAGAGATAACCACCTAAAGAAAAGCGATGACCACTAAAGAGAGGATCACCAAAAACCTGTCATCCTGAGCGCAGCCAGGGACTTCACGAAGTGAAGCCCACGCGGAGCCGAAGAACCCCTACGCCCTATCAACATTGGTGCCAACTAGAGTCGCCACGACCGATTGAAGCTTCATTTGACTCCGCATGCTACCATCCCATCGTGTTCAATTTCGGCAGCCCGAAAACGCCTGGCGACTGGACCGTTCACATCGCCGGGGCAATCGTCGCAATATTCCTAGTCTGGTGGTTGCTGCGCCTCTATGTGCTTTAGCACCCGTGGGTGTGTGTCCCAGATCATTGCAATCATCTGAACTCACGAGGGTGTCCCGTCCACGCTCCGCTCGGAGGAACGGAAAATACCGCTTTAGTAACTCCCTGGATATTATCAAATTCGTGGTGATCGTATGTAGACCGCCCCATTGAACCGCATTTGCTGCTATGCTGAGTTTGAGGGCAACCCCCCTCCGGCTTGAGTTAGGGCTCCTCGCCAAAGCAAGAAATAGAGCCCAAATCAAAAATCGTCTAAGGAGAATGTTTATGAGCGCCGCTCCATCGCCCTATGGTCAATCTATCAACGATCATTACGACGTAATGATTGCTCAGCATATCCAGCAGAAAAACGAATTCGCGCCCGTAGGATGGAAGAAGGCGATGTTACACCTCCCACAAGATGCAATACGGCTAGAAAATCCGACTGAACGAGAGAAACTCATGAAGGCGTTGTTCGGGCTGATCCGAGAGAAATGCTCCGCAACCGATCCAAAGAAGGCCACCGCGCAAGGATTGTTGATTGACCTAGACGGTTCCGAGGTCGTGAACAAATATCTCCGTGGGGCAACGCTGATGCTGTATCCGGCNNCACCTCCGGCACCTCAAATGTGGATCGAGGTTGCTCCGGTAGCTGGTCCGGGTTTTTTTAAAGGATAAGTTTCCGAGCTCTTTTGAGCGTGGATTGGAGGGAATGGAAAGTGACTGAAGAACAGGCAGTAGCAATGATTATGACGATCTGCGAATTAACAGGGCACTCCGCCCATCTTGGAGACGTTCGTGTGAAGTACCGTCATTTCCTAGAGCAAGTCAAGCAGCACAAACCTTTAAGGGATGACGAATACGGAGACTAAAATATAGAAAGGCGGGGCTAGTGAACCAGCTTAAACAACGAGGAAGTAAACGGGTGCGCCACTTCTCGCGCT
>PMSZ01000496.1 GCA_003168235.1 Acidobacteriaceae bacterium | reverse complement strand
AAAGGCGTGGAGCGTCGTTAGCCTGCCATCCGCGGTGATTGTGAAGACCGTGCCAAAACCATTGGCCCCGCCATCCCACGCGGTTCCGTAGAAATTCCCATCCAGAGTCTGGATCAGACCCCCGTAGGGATTGGCGCCGTCGTCGCCACCGGTAAAGGTGTACAACGAGGTCAGCGTGCCACTTGGGGTGATTACGAAGAAGGTACCGGCGTCGGCCGCCCCCCCGGCGGCGGTTGTTCCGTAGTAATTACCATCGGTACCCAGGATCAGCGTTCCTGTGGGTCCAGCGCCATCCGAGTAGTTGAAGTTGTAGAGGGTCGTCAGCGTACCACTTGCAGTGATGGTGAAGATCGTACCGCAGCCCTGATCGCAGGCCCCGCCGCCATTGCCAGTGCCGCCTTCTTGCGTTGCACCGTAAAAGTCCCCGCTCGTGGTTTGGACCAACCCCGCATAAGGAGCGGAGCCATTTGTTTGGTCGAAGCTGAATATGGTGGTCAGCTTGCCACCTGGGGTAATTTGGAACAACGTGCCACACCCCGTGGAGTACCCTCCCGGGGCGCAGGAGGGGTCGCCGCCAGTACTTACTGTCCCATAGATATTCCCATCGCTGGCCTGGACCAGCGGCCCCCAGGGATATTCGCCGTCCGTGTATTTAAACCTGTGGAGTGTTTGGAATGTCTGTGCAGAAAGGGCCAGCGCCATCGCAGCGCAAAGCACAAGAAAAATGCAGGCCTTCGTCCAGGATCTCAATTTGCTCATTTGTTCTCCTCAACCGTGGTGGTTCCTCGGCCTGCATTTGTTTTTAGGCCGGCATCCTACGTAAGTAAGAACGCCCCTCTCGCATCTGTCAACTAAATTGATCTAAATTGATCTAACCGTCTTAGCAACCTGGAATCAATGATTTGGTCGTACACATTTTGGACGACAAAACAGAAACGCCCAGGTTGGGTGAACCAACTCTTGCGTCCTTCGAAGTCGAGCCCCCAAACGCCAGAACTGCGCCTAAGACAAACACAAAACTTGGTCACTTTTGACCAGTCTTGGGTCTGGGATGTCCCCTAGTATGTTGTCTCTGCCAACCTGCGGTGGCCAACGAAACTATCTGGAGGGAGTGATGGGAAACTTTGCCGGTTCGATGCAAAGGCCTCTGGAAGTCCAAAGTCGCGAAAATAATTTCGGAATGCTGCCCCAAGAACCTCGGACGACCAGGTGTGAGGCGTACCGGTTCGACTGCTTCGAGGTGTCACTCAAGCAGGGCACTCTGCTGCAAAGAGGAAAGCGGCTCAGAGTGCAGGACCTGCCGTTCAGGATGCTCGTTATCCTACTGGAGAAACCGGGCGAGTTGGTAACGAAGGAGGAACTCGCCGAACGACTCTGGGGTCAAGGAATCTTCACCGAGATAGATCAGAACCTCTACGTCATGGCCGGAAAGCTGCGCCAGGTGCTCGGAGACGATGCCAGTCAACCTCATTTCATTAGAACCGTTTCAGGCAAGGGATACCGCTTCGTCGAATCGGTAACCCCAGTTTTTGCTCCCATAGAGCGGCCCGTCCTGTTGTCCCCGCCCTCGCCGCCGAAGGCGCCGACGGACCATATTCAACCGGTGCGGGCCGAGCGCACATCCAGGCGCACTGTTCTTCGCGTCATGGCGGTGGCAATTGTTGCCGTACTGGGCATGGGCTTTGCCGTAGATAAATACAATAATCGCGCGCTCATGAACGACGAGGATAGAGTGGTTGTAGCAGCTTTCACTAACAGCACAGGCGATCCTGATCTGGACGGAACCCTTTCGGCTGCCATTCAATCAGAGCTGCAGGAATCACCATACTTGAGCTTGATTTCGGACCAGAAATTTCACGCCTTGGTCAAGAACCCGGCATCAGCATCCCTCCAGGATGAACTTCGCGCCTGCAAGACACTTGACGGACAGCTGCTTCTAAAAGGCAGCATTTTTACTGTGGCACAAGGTTATCAAGTCACCCTCAGTGCGTGGCGGTGCGCGAACGGCCGATTGCTTACCACGCAAAAGGCTGCTGCTGTCTCGCAAGCTACAATTCTTCCCGCTCTTGACCTGGCCACGGAGCGCATGCGCCGCCGGCTTGGTGAACCGGAGGATTCGCTCAAGAGATTCAACGTGCCTAGCGCGGAGGCCACCACAGCATCTCTCGCGGCCCTCAAAGCTTTTAACTTGGGTGAGGAGAAGCGCTTCGACGATGACTTGACCGCGGCGGTGGCCAGCTACAAGCTGGCTGTCGACCTTGATCAGCAATTTGCTCTTGCTTATGCTCGGCTTGGAACCGTGTATCACAACACGTGGCAACTTGCTCTCAGCGCACAGTCTTACCAGCGAGCGTTTGAACTTGGCAACAGCCGTACCAGCGACCGCGACAGACTCTACATCGTCGCTCATTATTACGAGTTTGCGACCGGGGAGGTCGAGCGAGCGATAGCTGACTACGAACTCTGGCATACGCTCTACCCTCGGGACATCGTACCGGTCTACAACCTCGCAACCCAGTACCTATTGATCGGTCAGCCGGAGCGGGCTCTGGAGCTGGCACGGCAGGTCATTGGGCAGGAGCCCAACAACATCATGAATGGACTCCTCGCGCAGATTTATCTCAAGCTCGGGGACTACCGGAACGTCGAGAAACTGTGCGATGACCCGGTGCGCGGAAAGATGAATTCGATAGACTTTCATCGCGCATGCTTCCAGGCCGCATTCGCGCAACAGGATGAGGCTGCCATGGACCGACAGTTGCAATCGGTTCACGGAAGCGCTGGAGAGGGCGAAGCCCTCTCCGATGCCGCGTGGGCGGCTATGTATCGCGGCAAAATATCGGATGCCANNAAGGCTAAGGAGACCGCGCTGCAAAGCAAATCCATAGACCTCGCAGCAGACATCGAACTTGATCAAGCCACACTTGAAGCGGATGTAGGATTGCTGCCAGAAGCAAGGATTGATGCGGGAGAGGTCTTGAAGCTTCCGTTTGAAAGCGCGTGGGAGCAAGCTTATGCGGCGCGTGCGCTGGCGCGATCCGGTGATACGTCACTCGCCCTTATCGTTGCCAAGAAGGCAGCCGGCATGGCGCCTCTCGATGACCTGGTTAATTCAGCGATGCTTCCAACAGTTCGCGCGGCAATCTACATTCAAAAGGACGATCCCGCGAGCGCTCTGCAGGCTCTTGAATCCCGCAATTTTGATCTATGCGGATGCACGCAGCTGGT
>PMSZ01000087.1 GCA_003168235.1 Acidobacteriaceae bacterium | reverse complement strand
GCCGATCCAGGGCGAAGGCGGCTACGTGGTCGCGCCGACGATCTTTATGCAGGAGTTGCGGCGCATCTGCGACAAGTACGGCATTCTGCTGGTCGTGGACGAAGTGCAGAGCGGCATTGGGCGCACCGGAAAATGGTTTGCCGTGGAACATACGGGCGTGCATCCGGACATTGTTTGCATGGCGAAGGGGATTGCCTCGGGGATGCCGCTGGGTATCACGATGAGCAAGGCCGATCTGATGGACTGGGTCCCGGGGTCGCATGCGTCGACTTTTGGCGGAAACCCGGTGTGCATCGCGGCGGCGCTGGCTACGCTCGATGTGATCGAAAAAGAAGGACTGCTGCGGAACTCGCAGGAGGTCGGCGACCACATGCAGAAACGCATGGCGAACTGGCCGAGGAAGCACAGGATCGTCGGCGACATCCGAGGCCGCGGTTTGATGATTGGCGTGGAGATCGTGAAAGATCAGGCGACGCGCGAACATGGAGCGAGCGAACGCGACCGCATCGTGGAACTGGCGTTTGAACGCGGCGTACTGTTTTTGGGTTGCGGGCCGAGCACGGTCCGCATTGCGCCGCCTCTGATTGTTACTAAAGAGGAGGCGGATGTGGCGATCGATGCGCTGGAAGAGGCGATTGCCAGCGTGGAGAAGAGCTTGTAGTCGTAGAGACGGGGCAGGCACCGTCTCTACGAAAGAGGACTATGGGCGACACTACATTGCGCGGGCTCGTGCACGGCATAGGCTCACATGTCGATCCGGTTGCCTGCGTCGAGGATATTCCAGTGGAACTGGCGGCCCGGACCGTGGCGGGGTATCCGCACTCCATCTGGCAGATCGTGCTGCATATCAACTACTGGATGGAGCATGACCTCGCCAAGGTTGCGGGCGAGAATCCTCCATACCCGGATCATGCAATTGAAAGTTGGCCGGAGCACCCGATTCCGGCGCAAAACGACCGCACCGCCGAGGAAGCGTGGCAAGCCACGATTCGGCGATTTACAGAGTTGTTGAGTCGGCTGGAACAGCTTGCCGAATCCGACGCCAACGAGTTAGCGCGAACGTGTCAGTATCCCGGGCCAGGACAATCTGCGCGCGAGTCTACCGTTTACGCCATGCTGTGGCAGATCGTTGGGCATAACAGCTATCACGCCGGTCAGATTGCGTTGCTGCGCCGGCAATTCGGAGCGTGGCCTCCGCGACATGGAGGCGATACCTGGTGAGTTGATGGGGAGCTGTTCGCAAAACGGACGAACTTGACCTGGTCCTTATATCCAAATTGACCGAACGCGCGGTGAGCCGCATCACATCCTCACACGTGCGCTACGCGATACCGTAAACATGGAGTTTCCCACATGTTTGCCGGACGCTTGACGCAGGCTACGCTGCGCGTGCTCGATTGGCTGGCACAGCGCACGCTTCCGCCGGAGGACTTGCCTGAGCACCAGCGCACTGGACGGCGCGGCGAGGAAGATGCTTACTTTTATTTGCGGCGACGGGGCTACACCATCATTGCGCGCAATTACCGATCGGCGCAGCATCGCGGCGAGCTGGATCTGGTCGGGTGGGAGCGCGACGTTCTTTGTTTTATTGAAGTGAAGACGCGAACCTCCCACGCGGTTAAGCCCGCTGAAGCGGCCGTGGATCGGGAGAAGCAACGGGATTTGTCTCTGGTCGCGCGCGATTTTCTGCGTCACATATCCCCTTCGTGCCAGTGGCGATTTGACGTGCTCGCTGTATATTATGAGCACGGATTCAGTCATCCCTCATTCGAGCTGTTTCAAAATGCTTTTTCCATGTCGTACAATCGTCGTCGGCGATCATGACGGTTGAGACCCTCTACTGAAAGGATTTAGTACGTGCCTGAACTGAGAAAAGACCCCATCGTGGGCCGGTGGGTGATTATTTCCACGGACCGGGCGAAGCGTCCGACTGACTTTGTGCGCGAGCCGGTGAAGATCAAGGGTGGGTTCTGTCCCTTCTGTTACGGCAATGAAAGCAAGACACCGTCAGAGATTCTGGCTTTTCGTCCTGGCAACAACGGCAGCACTCCGCAGAAAGACGGCCCGGGTTGGACAGTGCGTGTGGTTCCGAACAAGTTCCCGGCACTTGGCATTGAAGGGACGTTGAACAAACAGGCCGAAGGCATGTTCGACAAGATGAACGGCATCGGCGCCCACGAAGTGATTATCGAAACGCCAGACCACATGGCCACGCTGGCGTCGCTGCCTGCGAAAAAAATTGAAGATGTTCTCTGGGCTTTCCGCGACCGCATTCTCGATCTCAAGAAAGACCGGCGCTTCAAATACATTCTGCTGTTCAAGAACCACGGCGAAGCGGCTGGTGCTTCGCTCGAGCATACGCACTCGCAGTTGATCGCGCTTCCGATTGTGCCGATTTACGTGGTCGAGGAACTACAAGGGGCGAAGCAGTATTACATCTACAAAGAACGCTGCGTATTTTGCGACGCGATACGGCAGGAGATGGAGAGCGGCGTTCGCGTGGTGGCGGAGAACGAAGATTTTATAACGCTGGCGCCCTACGCTCCGCGGTTTCCGTTCGAGACCTGGATTCTGCCGAAGCGGCATGAATCGGCGTTTGAGAATTCGTCGT
>PMSZ01000199.1 GCA_003168235.1 Acidobacteriaceae bacterium | reverse complement strand
CCACCCGGCGCGGTGATCGCGCGTGGTATTTCTGGCTCCATCCTAATTTCATGTTCAACTGCTACGAAGGATATCTCGATACGAATCTGGTGATTCCGGTCGACGTCGACCATTGCCGTGTGGTTTTCGATTTCTACTTCAGCGACGTCAGCGAGTCTGCCCGCGCCTACAACGAGCAGAGCGTAGCGGTCGGGAACCGCGTTCAGGATGAGGACTTGGGTATTTGTGAAGCGGTGCAAAGAGGACTCAAGTCTCGCGCCTACGGAACGGGCCGGCTTTCGGTGCGGCGCGAAGCCGGAGAACATTTATTTCATCGGCTGCTGGCTGCCGACTTGAAGACCGGGCTGACAGAAGAACGCCTCTTTGCCTGCTCCCGATAACCGTAAGCCTGTGGCTCTCAATGCGCTCTTTGTGCCAGTGTTTGTCTTATATTTGCCAACTATTTGCAGTCGTATCCCTCCTTCTTGCGCCAGGCCCGGTCAAGTGTTGAGCAGCCGCCCCAGCTGTGTTCTAATCTTCCAGAGTAGCTCTAGACTAGTTCCCCCCGCCCGTAGGAATAAGGACTCTGGATGTACCGACTGCGCCAATCCGGGTGGCTCCGCGCGATTGCCCTGCTTGCCGCCGTTCTCGCAGCCCGCGGATCCGCGACCAGTCAAACCCAATACGTCATTACGAATGATGACCCGGGTGTCAGCTTCTATACGGTTTCGCAGGGAGGTCTGCTCACCCTGCAGCAGCAGGTGCAGATTGGCGGCTTTGGCACCGTTGCCGGCTTTTTTGGAGCCAATCGCCTCAACATGCTCGACGGCGGCGGCCAGCAGTGCGTCTTCGCTTCGATCCCTTCCGCCGGCGAAATTTCCGGCATCGTCATCAGCACGCTCACCGTGGGCGGCACGGCCTCCGGATCTCCCACCGACAATGGCGCGGCCAACGGTATCGGTCTGGCGTCCAACACCCAGTATCTGTACGCCAGCTTTTCCAGTTCGAACACCATCGGAACCTTCGCCATACAGCCGGGATGCGATCTGAGTTTTATCAACGATGTTTCGGCCGCTGGATTGGCCGGCGGCCAGATCGATGGCATGACCATCCACGGCAACATCATGATTACGACCTTCACCGACGGGTCGATCGAGTCCTTTGATATTTCAACCGGCATTCCTCTGGCGAATGGCGACGAACAATATTCGACCGCGACACTGACCTCGCAGGATGCCACCTATCCCAATTCCATCGACGTCACCAGCGACGGACACTACGCGATTTTCGGCGACACTTCCACCTTGCAGGTGGTGGAGGTGTCCGATATTTCTTCGGGTAAGCTGACTCCCACGATCGTTTACACGGCGAAGAAAAATATTAGTTCGAGCAATGTCATGCTCAGTCCGGATGAAACCGTGCTCTACGTGGTAAATACGCAGGGCGCGACGGTGAGCGCATTATATTTTGACAAGACAACGGGCAAATTGACCACCGGGTGCACCTCAAAGCAAATTCGCGGCGAATCGGCGGATTGGTCGTATCTCGGTGCCATGGGCCTGATCGCGCAGACGGGAAATGGCGGCGGTCTGTACGTGGCCGAGTTCGGCACTCCTTCGGGGATTGCCATGGTGACCTTGGCTTCGTCAGGTGGAAAATGTTCGCTGCAGGAAGTTCCGCAATCGCCGTTTGCGGACCCAAACAGTCAGGGATTGTTGTCGATCGGAACTTTTCCGCCCCGATCTTCTTAGGATTGAAGCCGCACCGTCGCCTAACTGCGGCGTGACCATTAAGGAGTTAAAGCATGAGTTTGCGGTTGCAGTGGTGGTTGGCGATCTTGTTCTGTGGATGTTCCGTTCTTCGGCTCACGGCGGAAGACTGTCCCGCTTACCCTGTCTCCGGCAGCGTGGCCAACGACCCTTACAGTATTTCCTCCCAGAACGGCGTGCTGACCGCAAAATTCACTTTGGCGCACTCGGTCGATCAGTACGGTTATACCCATTACTGCTACAAATACGATGCCGCCGGTCAGATCGTCGAGGCGCCGACTTTGCGCGTCAATCCCGGCGACACGCTCAATCTCGAAGTCTTCAACCGCATCGACGACAAAGACGCCGCGAAGACAAGAATCAAGATGGCCGGAATGAAGACGGCCGGAATGACGATGTCCGGTTCTCCCGGCCAGACCTGCGGCGATGGCGGCGACGCCACGCTCGATTCCACCAACGTTCATTTTCATGGATTGAACGTTCCTCCCACCTGCCATCAGGATGATGTCATCGATACGCTCATTCAGCCCGGGTCGCCCGGATTCAAATTCAGCATGCAGATTCCCACCACCGAGCCGCCCGGGTTGTACTGGTACCATCCGCACGTGCACGGGTTCACGGAATTTCAGGTGAATGGCGGAGCCGCCGGAGCCATCGTTGTCGAGGGCATGGAAAAATATCGGCCCGAGGTCAAGGGTCTTACCGAGCGCGTGTTCGTCATTCGCCAGCGCTATTTGGTTCCGTGGATTCCCGGCCCCTACGAGCTGACTCTCAATCTGCAACCAGCACCCGAGGCTGGTCTGAAGCCGCTCATTCAAATGCAGGAGGGTGACAAGGAATTCTGGCGCGTGGCCAATGCCTCTCTGCAGGATTTTCTGGAATTGCAGGTCGTGCAAGACAACCACCCGAAAGACTTGGAACTCATCGCGCTCGACGGTTATCCTCTGGCTCAGACCAGAATCGAAAAGACAATTCTGCTCCCTCCAGCCGGACGCGCCGAGTTCATCGTGAAGGCCCCGGCCGTTGGAACCAATGCGCTTTTCTACACCACGGCCTATTCCACGGGACCGACGGGAAACGCGGATGTCCCTGTTACTCTTGCCAACATCGAACTCGTCGGCGCCGACAAATCGCGTCACGCCGAAAATCAGCCCCAGCCAGCAATTCCAACGGCACCGCCTGTCCCAACGACCGGACTGAAGTTTGCCGATCTGGCGCACGCGCAAGTCACCGCGACGCGAAAGCTTTATTTTTCCGAAGAATTTGGCGGCACCAACGGTCCCATCCAGTTTTACATTACGGTCGACGGCCAGAAGCAGCGGGTTTTCGAGCCCGACGAGAAGCCCGCGATCACCACCAAAGTAGGAGCCGTTGAAGATTGGACGATCGAAAACCGCGAGCTGGAGACGCATGCCTTTCACATCCATCAGATTCACTTCGAAATGCTCGAAGTGGACGGACAGCCCGTCACCGACAACGACCTGCGCGACACCATCGAAATTCCGTATTGGTCAGGACCCGGGACGCCCTATCACAGCGTCAAGGTACGCATGGATTTCCGCGATCCGACAATTGCCGGAACGTTCTTGTTTCACTGCCACATCCTGCTGCATGAGGACCTCGGCATGATGCACAAGATTTTGGTCGAACCGTGAGGGCAGGTCTCAGGCCTCACCGACCCGTAAACGATCTCACCTTACATCCAGTTCGCTTCTGACCAGGGCGATGACCTGCTCGCGATCCTCTCTCCATGCACTCCAGACCGATGCGCACCATTCGCGAATCAGCGCGTCTCTTTGCTCTCCGGCAGGCGCGGCGACCACGTCCGAGATAACAACCGCTCCTCGTTCCAGGGGAAACGTCGGCTGCTCCCATTGTTTGCGGTGATTTGCCAACCTCATGTGCGCCTTCTGCACCTGCCTGCCAGTGAAATCTTTTTCCAGATAGAGGTAGAGACCCGCCAGGGCAAACACAATACCAATTGGCTTCGTCGTCTCATCGGCGTGCTGCGCGGCATAGGCATCAACTACGTGCTGATGAATAAAGGAAGGGTCAGGGTGAGCGAGCGTATAGCAGGTCAGTTCGTGGTACAACTCCTCATCTGTCATAAACCCTAACCAAGCCCGTCCGTTTCACTTCACGACGCCGTGCTTCCTGAGTATTTCCACCGTCTTCGCTATTGGCAGCGCTTCAATCGTATGACCGTGCCCGGTCATGGTACTTGCGCGAAACATGGAGTTATACACCGCTTCCTCGGTGGCTTCGATTGCGGCGAGAAACAACGGCGAGATCGCGTCGTTGGAGAGAACTTCAATCTGCTGGGTCAGTGCCTTGTTGTTCGCATTGGCGTGGATGCGAACCTGCAACGCGGTTGAGAACGCGATCACATAGTCTCCGCTGCCATTCGATGCCGCGCTCCCGGTTCGCGCCATTCCATCCAATCCCCTCGCTGCCAGGCGCTTCAGGTTGCGAGCGTCGAGGGGCGCATCGGTTGCGACAATCATCATGCACGACCCGTCGGCCCGATCACGGCCGTTGCCCTGTTGCTGCAGTTCCTGACGCAGGTAGTACTGGCCCAGCTCCTGGCCCACGGGAGCGCCAGCGATTGTAAGCACGCCGCCGAAATTCGTCTGCACCAGAACGCCAACCGTGTACCCACCGAGACTGGCGGGGAGACGGCGCGATGCCGTTCCAATGCCTCCCTTCCAGCCAAAGGCAATCGTTCCGGTCCCTGCGCCGACGTTGCCCTCTTCGACCGTCCCACCCTTTGCATTCTTGATGGCGTCAAAAACATCGTCGGGGATGATGTGACGACCGCGAATATCGTTCAGATATCCGTCGTTTGTCTCGCCCACGACCGGGTTGACGGACAGCACATCCTCGTTTCCAGGAAGCTGCAGCATGTAAGTCGTCAGCGCGTCCGCCACTTGCGGCACGCTTTCGGTGTTGGTCAGCATGATCGGGGCCTCGATGTTGCCCATTTCGTCGACCTGCGTGGAACCGGCCAGCTTTCCATAACCATTGCCCACGAAAATCGCAGCCGGCACCTTCTCGCGAAAAAGATTGCCGGCATGCGGGATGATCGCCGTCACACCAGTGCGCACGTCATCTCCCCTGATGATCGTTTTATGTCCGACCGCGACTCCCGCAACATCGGTAATTGCATTGAGTGGTCCCGTAGGCAGAATGCCCACTTTCAACCCTAAGTCCGAAGTACGTGGCCGGTCATTCGGAGTTGTGGTTTGGCCGAAAGCGGCAAAAGTGATGGATAGGATCACGGCAAGAATAAAAGGGATCTTGGAGGGCGCGAAACAGATCGGTGACCGAAAAACCAGCCTCATAAGTGGAAATGCTATCACTCGGACGAGGGATGTTGAAATAAAGGCGCTAACATTCATGAATAGGATTCGGCGAGGGCTGCTGCTGCCCCGGCTTGGTATGCTTGAGCACCTCACTGCCGATAGCCAGAAAGGTCACGACCATGCACAAACGAATCGCAATTCTCTTGAGTGCTGCGCTCTTAGCATTTGCCGCCTACCTCGCCGGAACCCGCGCCGCCACCGTGGCTCACGCCCAGCCGCCCGCGGCCTACGCGAAGACTCCCACATCTGCCGAAGTCCCCAAATCTTACGGCAAGCTGGTGACGGCCATCGCCGACTCCATCGGCACCGGATTGGTTTTTGAGAGCGCGGACGGCACCATTCGCTTCGTCAGCGTCACCGGCATGAAAGAAGGAGAACTGGCGCGCTATGATGGCGCTCCCACGCACGGCGGCATTCCAAAATCGTATGGTCATCTGGTCAGCGCGGTCGTCAACAACGGAGCCACCGGACTTATTTTCGAAGACGCCAACGGCGTGATTCGCTTTGTGACTCTGACCGGTGTGGTCGAAAGCGAATTATCGCGCCCGTGAACTCGATCGATTTTATTGGTGGTCCCGCGGAATTGTTTCCTGCCACGTCTTCTGCTTGATTGGCTGTCCGTCTTTGAATAATTGCCGCGTGTATTTGTAATAGAAATTCTGCTTGTCGCTGGTGAGGGTCAGGTGACCTTGCCAGCTCAGAGTTTGCTGCTTCAGTTCCATAACGATTTTGGTTTCGCCCTCAACAGAACTGGTTTCGGGATGGTTATCGTCGGCGAAATAAGTTATGGCCTCGGTGTCGCTTTCTTTCCCCCACGGATAAGTCTCTTCCGACGTTCCCCTCCACGTCACTTTGGTTTTGGTATTGACTTCGTCCCGTTCGGTTTTCCATTCGCCGGGCCACAGGGACCCGCTGTCGTGAATGTCGCTGCGTTCTTCTGAAGGCTCGGGGGGCGCGAATTGCGGGACCGCATACATCGACGGCGGTACGAGCGGCAGAATCAGGCGTGATCCTTTGACTCCGCCTAGTTGCAACGTGGTCGTCATCGCATAAGGCGTCGGCCACACCATCGGCCAAAGCGCATTCGATACCGACAATCGAACACGATGGCCTCGTGGAAAAGTCCACGTGGCTAAGTGCATTTCTATATCGAGCGAATAAGTCTGGTTCGGGACTAAGTCTTTCGGTTCGCTGGCGGAATCACGTTGCGCTCCGTTCAGTCCTGCTCCAGTAAATTGAGTTACCGTGCCGTCGGGAGCGACATCGGAGAGCCGCGAAAACCAATCAGCCTGCGGAGCGGACGCACTGGCCTCGAGCAACGCATGTGGCCGCCCGAGAATGGTTAGCTCATCTTTAAGCGGGGCGGAGTCGTAGGTCAGGCTGAACGCATCGACCGGGCGCTGATCGCTGAGCAATTCCCCCCACCAGAATCCGGCTTCGACTCCCACGCTTGGCACGTAGCGCAGTTGATGCACCGCCGCCTTGGCAGGTTCTGTTGAAAGCGCGTGACTTTCGTAGAGATAGAGCGTGGTGTTTGCCGTGTTCGCCGGAGGCCAGCTACTTTCGCCGCGCCATTTTCCGGGAACCGTTTTCAGCCGGGGATCGGGCGCGTGCCAATCTTGCATATAAATGGATAGCGGTGGTTCCTCCATGATTCCGTTGTCGCGCCCCTTGAGCCAATAATCCCACCAGCGCAACGCTTGGTCTCGCCACTCGATTTGCGGGCCCGGTTCTGCATCATTGGGATAGGTGTGGTTCCATGGCCCAATAATCGCTTTGAGCGGCGCTTTACCTGGCGACCTTATCTGCTCGAACATTCGCGGAATGGAATCGCGATAGCCATCGAGCAAGCCGCCGATCAAAAAGCACGGAACCTTGATTTCGTTCAGCGGGCGCACCGGCGCGTGCCAGAACCCCCCATCGCGCTGGTGTTTGAAATACATCAGCGACCACGGCGCCGATTCGAATCGCGGACCCAGTATCTTCTCGTCGAGCGTGTAATCGGGAGCGCCCGTCATCGATGGCGCGAGATCCATGTTGAGTTCGAACTCATCGACATGCATCATGCCGTCGATGTAATGGATGTCGTCATGGAAAAGGTTTTCTGTCGCATCCACAGCGAGAATCGCCTTCAGCGCCGGCGGATGTCGCATCGCAAGTTGAATAGAATTGAACCCTCCCCACGAGATGCCGAACATCCCCACTTTGCCGTTCGACCAGGCTTGCGCCGCCAGCCACGCGATCACCTGTTCGCCATCGAGTTGTTCTTGCTCGGAATATTCGCGGTCGGTGGGCGCGCCTTCGCTGTTCCCGAAGCCGCGGATATCGACGCGCACGCTGACATATCCGCGAGCCGCAAACCACGAATGAATGGGATAGTCACCAGCCGCGGTCGCATCATCCTTGCGATAAGGCAGATATTCAAGCAGGGCAGGGAACTTCTCGCCCGGCTTCGCGTTGTCGGGCATGTAAAGTGTTGCAGCCAGGCGTACCCCGTCGCGCATGGGAATGGTTTGCTGCTCCATGCGGACCGAGTACAGCGTGGGCGATTCTTTGGGAATTGGCAACGCGTAGAGGCCGTCGGAAATTGCGAGCAGACTGATTGCAAGCAAAACGAGCGCCAGCAGAATGAGCGGATCTCGATAAGAACGCGAAGCCGGCTGAGAACTTCGAAACATGTGCGCCCGAAATCATAACACTTGCCTTGACACCGTATAGCTATCTTCTTATCGTTGCTATCTAGCGTTGTCAGCTAACTATGAACATTGTCAAAGCCACCAGAAAATTCGAAGACTGGCTGGGACTGCACATCCGAATCGTGGCGCCCGATTTGCGCTACAAGCACGAGCAGATGGCAGCTTCTCTTTTTTCCTTTTTTCGCGCCACTTTTTACCGCTGGGTCCAGGTGTGGCCCGAGGTTTGTCCGGAACTGGATCGGGTGCCTCACCTTCTTTCCGTTGGCGATTTGCACGTGGAGAACTTCGGCACCTGGCGCGACAGCGATGGACGCTTGATATGGGGAGTCAACGATTTTGATGAAGCGTCGCTGTTTCCCTACACCATGGACCTGGTGCGTTTGGCGACAAGCGCGTTGTTGGCCGCTCGCGAACAGAAGTTGGCGATGAAGCCCAAAGACTCCTCGGCTGCGATTCTGGAGGGATATGAACGCGTTATGGAGGAGGGCGGGCGTCCGTTTGTGTTAGGCGAGAGCCATGATTGGCTGCGCGCCATCGCCGAAAGCAAGCTGCGCGATCCGGTCGTGTTCTGGGGCAAAATCGATCGCCTGCCGCCGATCAAGGGAGCGATCCCCGAAAGCGCTCGCGAAGCGATGGAACATCTGCTGCCCGAGCCCAACATGCGCTATCGCGTGGCCAAACGAATCGCAGGCTTGGGAAGCCTGGGACATCTGCGGCTGGTCGCCATCGCAGAGTGGAAAGGCGGGCGCGTCGCCCGGGAAGCTAAAGCGCTGTCGCCATCGGCTTTGCATTGGTTGAATCCAAAGCGCGCGCCGGGGGAGATCCTCTATGCGGCAATTCTGCTGAGGGCGGTACGCGCTCCCGATCCGTATGTACAAATGCGTGGTCACTGGATCGTGCGCCGTTTGTCCCCGCATTGTTCCCGCATCGAATTGGCTGCGCTTGGCACCAACCGCGAGGAGTGCCGGTTGCTCGAGGCGATGGGAAGAGAAACGGGCAATATTCATGTCGGAACGGAAGAGAAGCGCGGCGCCATCTTGAAAGACTTGCGCGGACGAAAAGCGGGCTGGCTGTTGGCCGCCGCGCAGGCCATGGCCGGCGCCATGGAGAAAGATTGGCGGGTTTGGAAGGAGCGCCGGCAGAGCTAGACCTCTGCCGGCGCTTTTATTGGAGCGAGAGTCCGTGCCAGGACTCGATTGGCGGGTTCAAAATCTGACATTCCAGTGGATGCGGCCGGTTAGCATCGCCGATCGCCACCAGTGCCTCCAGAATGCATTCCAAAGCCGCGGCCGAACCCGACCACACCCGCGAAAAAGATTCGCGATGCACCGTCAATTCGCCAATAAATTGACCGACCGCCCGAGGTCCAAGATCAAAATCCGGCAGCCGCGGGTCGCTGCCGATTGGCAGCGGCGCGTAGTGAGCCGGAGCCAACCGCAGGCTGGCCTGCGAC
>PMSZ01000508.1:588-4693 GCA_003168235.1 Acidobacteriaceae bacterium | reverse complement strand
TTCGTGATCCCGAGCGCCAGATACCCATGGTGCCCGGCGCAATCGTTTCTCCCGGAGACGGCAAAGTCACCGAGGTCTCGCTGGTCACCGCTAACGGAGTCTCGCGCCGCCGCATCAGCATTTTTCTCAATGTTTTTAATGTCCACGTCAATCGCTCGCCGATTGCCGGAATCATCCGCGACATCCGCTATCAGCGCGGCCTGTTCCTCAACGCCATGTCCCCCCATTCCGCCGAACAGAACGAGCAGAACATCGTGACTGTCGAAGGTGAAGCGGGTACCGTGATCTTCAAGCAGATCGCCGGGCTCATCGCGCGCCGCATTGTTTTCAACTTCAAGGTCGGAGACCGGCTCGCTTGCGGGCAGCGTGTCGGCCTGATCAAATTCGGATCGCGCGTCGATGTCCTGTTCGATACCGATGCCGCCATTCAGGTGAAGCTCGGCGATCATGTCCAAGGCGGAGCCACAGTCCTTGCGGTATTGCCGGTCAGGCAGTTCGCTTCCGCCGCTTCCACCGCATCGCGGGAGGCCCATTGAACCCGGAGGCCCATTCGCCATGCCTGACCTGACCCCTCATCGCCGCGACTCCGATGTTCCCCGCGGAAAGTTGCGCAAAGGCATCTACATTCTGCCGTCGCTCTTCACCACCGCCAACATCGCCGCCGGTTTCTATGCCATTCTGCAGACTGTCCACGGCAACGCCGCCGAGCCCTGGCACATGGATTTCGCCGCCAAAGCCATCGGCTTCGCCGTACTGTTTGACGGACTAGACGGCCGCATCGCCCGCATGACCAATACCGCCAGCGATTTTGGCAAAGAACTTGATTCGCTCGCCGATGTCATCACTTTTGGCGTTGCTCCCGCGCTGCTTGCCTGGATGTGGGGCTTTCATCTTTTGCCGTTGACCACCTCTCCCGAACTTCACCAGAAGATTATCGAGCTGGGCTCGGTTGCGTGCTTCGCGTTTCTCATGGCTGGAGCCAGCCGCCTCGCCCGCTTCAATATCGCCAAGAATCCCCAGCCATCGAATCCCGGCCGTCCCGGCAAGAAATACTTTGTCGGCATGCCTATCCCTGCCGGCGCCGGCGTGATCGCCGCCATCGTCCATTTCTCCGCCGGATCGCCCGTCACTTCCTGGTGGACCTCCATGTGCTGGATGATGATGGTGGTTGTCGTCGGTTATCTCATGGTCAGCACCTGGCGCTTCTACAGCTTCAAAGACATCGATTTCCGTTCGCGCCGCCCCTTCCAGCTGATCGTGCTTCTCGCCGTATTGTTCTCGTCGATCTGGTTCTTTTCGCGCCCGGTTCTTTTCGCCATCGCTATTCTCTACATGGCTTCCGGAGTCCTTTGGCGACTGCAGTGGATCTTTCGCCGCAAGAGCCCGCCTGCACCTCCAGCCTACCGCGAAGCATCTCAGACTCCATGAGTTTCACTGATGTGAGTTCCGCTGATGTGAGTTTCTTACTATGAGTTCCACTTCAAAAAGCCCCGTGTCGAAATCCGCCGCCTCGCAATCCGATCTCCGCGGTATCAACCTCTTTCGCGTAGCCATCGTCGGCGCCGCCTCGCTCAAGGGAAAAGAAGTCGCTGAAATCCTGCGGGAGCGTAGTTTTCCGGCTGTCGATGTCCGCCTGCTCGATGACGACGAGTCTCTGGGACAGCTCGAAGCTGTCGGCGACGAGATGAACTTTATCCAGAGCATCCGCCCCGAGCAGTTCGAACGCGTTGACTTTGCCTTCTTTGCCAGCGACCAGCGCTCCACCCGCATGCACTGGAAAGCGGCGCGCGATTTGGGCGCTGCCATCCTCGATCTCACTTACGCGCTCGAAGATGAGCCGGGAATTTCCATCCGCTCGCCTTGGATTGAAGACTGGATTACGCGCCAGACGGCGCAGCCCCGCGTTCCCAATCTGCAACCCGGACCGGTGGTCGTGGCCCACCCCGCTGCCACCGTTCTTGCCCTTCTCGCTTTGCGCACCGAACAATTCGCCAGAATCCGGCGCATCGTCGCGACTGTCCTTGAACCCGCATCCGAAAACGGACAGAAGGCAATGGACGAACTGCACGAGCAGACCGTCAATCTGCTGTCTTTTCAGGAACTGCCGAAGAATGTCTTCGACATCCAGCTCGCTTTCAACATGGTGGCGCGGTATGGGGAGCGCTCGAACCTGTCGCTCGAAGCCGTGGCGCGGCGCATCCACCGGCATTACCGACAGATCGCTCCCGCCGCGGTCGAGCTTTCGCTCCAGGTCTTGCAGGCGCCCGTCTTCCACGGCCACGGCTTTTCTGTCTATTTGGAGTTCGAGAAACCCGTCGCGCTCGCTGATTTTTCCCGAGCCATGGCCGGAGAACACGTAGTTATAAGCTCCGAAGACGCTCCCACCAGCGTGAGCGCCGCCGGCCAAGGCGACATCCTGGTCTCATTGTCGAAAAATGAAGGGAACGGAGTATGGCTCTGGGCCACGACCGACAATCTGCGAGTATCGGCCCTGTCCGCTGTAGAGTGCGCCGAAACCATGACCGCCTCCCGCCCGCGAGGCCAGGTTCAATGAACTGGCGAGGGATGGGTCGGCGAAGCATGATTTGGCGAGGCATGATCGGGAGGATGACCGGCTTCTCGATGCTTGCGCTCGTCTTCGCCGTAACCGGGTGTGGTTACCACACCACCGGAACCGCCGCCGAACTCCCGCAGAACTNNCCAGACCTTCCGCATCGAGCAACTGCTTACCGACGCGGTCGTGCGCGAGTTCGATGCCCGGACGCAGTATCATGTCGTCCACAATACAAACAGCGACGCCGATGCCGTACTGAAAGCGACGGTAACGTCGGCCAGCGCCGCGCCTCTAGCCTACGACTCGCAAACCGGACGCGCGGTTAGCGCCCTTGTCACCGTCAGCGTCAAGGTCACCCTCACCGATCGCCAGGGCAAAGTGCTTTTCGAAAATCCGGCCTACCTTTTCCATGAGCAATACGAAATCTCGAGTGACCTTACCAGCTTCTTTCAGGAGGATTCCCCTGCCGTAGACCGCCTGTCGCGGGATTTCGCGCGCACTCTGGTGGCCAATATTCTGGAAGCATACTAACCTTGCCTCACTAACCTTGCTATTCCTGCGGATAAATCTGTCACCGCTGAGCGAAGCGAAGGGACTGGTTTTCCGTGCCCCTGGTCCGTACTTGTATCCCCGTCCCCGATGTTAGAAGATGACTGAGTGCGCGCCTTCAGCCAAGCCGACCGCTTCTTCTCCGAACTGGAGTCGCGCAAGCTCAAGCCCGCCTATGTCCTGGTCGGCGATGAAGCGTTTTTTCGCAAACGTTGCCGCGATGCCATCCTCGAACACCTGATCGCGCCCGATACGCGCGACTTCGGCCTCTTCGAATTTGACTTGGCCGAAAGCTCGTTGAACGAGGTTCTCGACCGTGCCCGCACGCCTTCTCTCATGGCGCCGTTTCAGGTCTTCTTCGTACGCGGTGTGAAGACATTATTCGGCCGCAGTTCGAACTCCAACGACGAAAAAATTGGGGCCATCGAAGCCTATTGCAAAAACCCGAATCCCGACGCGCTCCTGGTGTTCGTCGCCGATCACATCAGCATCCCTGCCGACGCCCGCCGCATGGAGATGACCGACAGGGACCGGTATCAGAAGATCCGCGAAGACCTCGGACCGTTTTGCGGCATTGTCGAGCTCTCGCGCGTCGAAGAAGGCGAGGCCGTCCGCTGGATCAGCGAGTATTGCGTGACCCGCACCGTCAAGATCGACGCCGATGGCGCCAGAGAATTAGTTGACGCCCTCGGCGGCGACATGATGATGGTCTCAAACGAACTGGAGAAGCTGATTCTCTACGTCGGCGAAAAGAAAAAAATTACGCTCGGCGATGTCGAGACCATGGTGCTCGCCGCCAAGCAGCGCTCACTTTACGAGCTGACCGACGCCATCTCTGCCAAAGACCGCGTCCGCGCGCTGCAAATCCTCGACGGCCTGCTCTCCACCGGAGACGGAGAAGAAGCCGCCATCGGCCATCTTTATATGCTGGCCAAAACTTTCCGCCAGATGCTGGTGATACTCGAGCGCAACGTCCGCGACCAGCGCATGTTGTGGGCGGCG
>PMSZ01000508.1:0-573 GCA_003168235.1 Acidobacteriaceae bacterium | reverse complement strand
GTGCTCGACCTGGCCGCCGAGCCCAAGCTGGAACCTACCGTCGGCTGGATGCAGGAAGAACTGCCGGTGTAGGTTTGTCCGAAGCAGGCGATGACAGGCCCCAATCAGCTAAACTGAATAGGCGTGCTCTTGCCTCTTGCCCGCTTTCGCTCCGCACTTACCGTCATCGCAGTGCTGTTGCTCGCCCAGCTGTGCCAGGCTAACGATTCCGGGAATTCGATCATTTATCGTCCGCAGGATCCATTGAACCAAGCNNGCCGTGCAGGATTTTGAGAAGATCCTGCAGCGCCATCCGAACGATCCCTTCGCCGTAAACCATCTGCTCTCCACGATTCTGGTGCGCGAACTCTACCGCATGGGCGCGATGAATACGGGCGACTACTCGAATGACAACTTCATCGGAATCGCCCATCGTACGGCCGATCCGGCCACGAAGCAGCGCATCAAGCAGTTGGTGGAGCAGGCCGAGAAGCTGGAAAACGCCGAACTGGCGCGGAATCCCGACAACGTCGACATGCTTTACGCCCGCGGCGTGACGCGCGGACAGTTCGCGCTTTATACCGCGCTCATCGA
>PMSZ01000378.1 GCA_003168235.1 Acidobacteriaceae bacterium | reverse complement strand
AATAGGAAACGAAATATTCGACAGCATTGTGCGGGAAGAAATTTTTGAACTCGTGGTAGAGCTGCGCCGCCAGAGTTTTGTTGTGGGCCATGACCAGCGCGGGACGGTTCACGGCTTCAATCACCTTGGCCATGGTGTAGGTCTTGCCGGAACCCGTGACACCCAACAAAACCTGATGCTGCTCGCGGTCGTAAATACCGCGCAACAACGATTCGATGGCGCGGCCCTGATCGCCCTGCGGCTTGTAATCGGAGATGAGTTTGAAATCCATCGGAAAAAGCTTTTAGCTCTTAGCTCTTAGCTCTTAGCGCTCGGCTCTCGGTTATTAGCCACCCTGCGGACGCAAAAATGTACGAGGGCTTGCCAAAAGCGGTGCAGTACAGAACTTTACTTTGAATACAGCGAATCTCTCTATTATAACGGGCCGGGCAATCGCTCGGCCTTCACAACTCCGCCAGCGCGCGATGCACCAGCGAAATCGCGATCGAGCCTTCGCCTACCGCCGAGGCAACGCGCTTCACATTATTCGCGCGAACATCGCCCACCGCAAACACTCCCGGCTGGCTCGTCTCGAGCATGAGCGGCGCGCGCTCAAGCGGCCAATGGAACTCCTGTAGCACCGGGTCCAGATCGCGCCCGGTAAGAATGAATCCCTTGCTATCCATCGCCACGCAGCCTTCCAGCCACTCGGTTCGAGGAGAAGCTCCGGCCATGATGAACACGTAGCCGATGTCGTGGGTTGAAGTCTCGCCGGTATTTTTGTCCCGCCACGTCACGCGTTCCAGTTGCGTGTCGCCATCGAGCGCGACGATCTCGGTGTGGTAATGCAATTCGATCGCCGGGTTCTCTTCAATGCGCTGGATAAGATAGCGAGACATCGTGTCCGACAATTGACCGGACCGGATCAGAATATGGACTTTGCTCGCCGTCTGCGACAGGTACACCGCCGCCTGACCCGCGGAATTTCCCCCTCCCACGACAATGGCATTCTGCTTTTCGCACAATTGCGCCTCCATGTGCGTGGCTCCATAATAGACACCCTGACCTTCAAACTTGGCCAGATTCTCAAGGTCTGGCTTCTTGTATTGCGCTCCGCTGGCAATGACGACCGTGCGCGCCCGAATAACCTGGCCATCCGCCATGGTTAACTCGTAGGGACTGCGCTTGCAATTGAGTTTCGTTACGCTCTCGGCGATCAGGATTTTGGCCCCGAACTTTTGCGCCTGCGTTGCCGCCCGTCCCGCCAATTCCAGTCCTGAAATTCCCATGGGAAAGCCAAGATAGTTCTCGATCTTGGAACTCGAGCCCGCCTGCCCGCCGGGAGATTCCGCCTCGACCACCAGCACATCCAGCCCCTCCGATGCGCCGTAAACCGCCGCGGCCAGGCCCGAGGGACCGGCGCCAACGATCACCAGGTCCCGCTCCTCCGATGCCGTGATGTGCGCGTTAAGCCCGAGGCAATTCGCCAACTCTTGAATCGACGGACTGCGGAGCACGTTGCGGTTGTTGCAGATCACGACAGGAATTTCTTCTATGGTCACCTGAAAGTGATCGAGCATCTCCTGAGCACTGCTGTCGGTATCCAGGTCGACGAACGCAAACGGAAGCCCATTGCGAGTAAGAAACTCGCGCAGACGCAGTGTCTTGGCCGAGTGCAGCGATCCCAGCAGAACCACGTTGCCCTGGCCCCGGTTGATCAGCATCACGCGGCGCAGAATGAAGGCGCGCATGAAAATTTCACTCAGCTCCGCATCGCGCGCTACCAGGGTTCCCAGCTGGGCGCGGTTCATTTCCAGAAATTCGCCATCCGCCGTGACCCGCGCTCGCATAAACCCGCGCCGGCCGGAGATCAGGCTGATTTCTCCCGTGAACCCTCCTGCCTCGTAGCTCACCACCAGGCGCTCGCCATGCATCTCCGGTTGGATGATATCCAGACTGCCCGAGAGCAGCACAAAGCACGGCATGTCGAGGGCGCCCGGCTCAAAAATGATTTCTCCCGCCTTCACCTTGCGCACTATGCTCAAAGGCCGAATGCGGTTGATCTGTTCCGGCGTGAGAACGGGAAAAGTTTCACCACGAGGATCCGCGGACAAAGGAGTTAATTGGGTAGACATGACGGCTCCTGCCAGGGCTTCACTTGATCAAAGGATTGTAGAAGAAGCTGAGGCGGAGATAAATCCAGGAAGAGGCAAAATGTTTCTGCGAACGGCTCCTCTAGTGTCCCCATCCATCGCGCGCCACCGATTTGTCGGTAGTGGCAAGGTTTCGATTCTGTGACCGTGGTACTTGGCCGTCCGCCCGTGGCATGATGTAAATATGCTCGAGCACGAAATGGCCTACTCGTGATAATTTGGCTTTACAGGTAACCAAAGTGGTGTAGACTTCCGTTTCCATTCTTCGCTCATAATTAGCTGGCAGCCGACAACCCAGAGAGAGCATCCTAGAACGCACGTGAGCACTAAATCATCCAGACACGCTACCCGCAAAGCCCCTGCCGCTACCAGGCGGCAGTTGCGTCTTCAGATCACCGTTGTCATTGAACCGGATGGTGATTCTTTCCACGCCTATTGCCCTGCATTCAAGGGACTGCATGTGGATGGTGCGAACGAGAAGGAAGCCCTGCGGAATGCGGCGCAGGCTATTGGCGTTTACGTCAATTCTCTTGTGAGTCACGGGGAGCCATTGCCTGTGGGCCCGGATTGCAGTGTCGAGGAGGAGCAAGTCCAAGTGGTTCCTCCGGGGGCTTTTTTACGCTACCTTGAACTTCAATGGCCTTCCCTAAGCATGTCTGGCAGCAGCTAAAAGCTACTACTGCCGATGAAATCATCGCCGCGCTTAAGCGGGATGGGTACAGGCAAGACCCAGCCAGCGCCGATGCAACCATCGCTTACATAAAGACCGGCACTCCTAACCGGCGCGTTGTGATCCACTACCATCCCCGAAAAACCTACGGCCCCAAACTCCTAACGGCTCTTCTCAATGAGATCGGCTGGACAGAGGCTGATATGCGTCGCGTAAAGCTCATCAAATGATTCCGTGAAAATCAAACCTTGTCACTACCGCTTTGTCAGACCGCTTGCAGAGCCGGGCTATTAGCTGGCCTTGCCACGCTTCTTCGCGCCGCGTACCCGCGCGCGCCCACCGCCCTCACTCGCC
Organism: Acidobacteriaceae bacterium; assembly: GCA_003168235.1. Classification (GTDB taxonomy): domain Bacteria; phylum Acidobacteriota; class Terriglobia; order Terriglobales; family Acidobacteriaceae; genus Acidiflorens. The sequence goes on along the minus strand of PMSZ01000378.1, from coordinate 736 downwards.
GTCTCGCGCTCTCCCGCCGTCAACACGTCCTCAATCTCCTTTCGCAGCCAGCGATTTGCTGGATCGTTCTCCACGCTCTCATGCCAGTACATCTGTGCCTCGAGTTGAGCCGTTTTCAAGGGAAACGGATAGACACGATTGCCCAGTCCAGCATTCAGGATCTGGGCGTGCCCCAGGGACAGGGTCAGCAGAAGATTGGTATCGCTGACCACTCGGCAAGCAGCAAAATTGTGCTGGCAGCGCAGAACAATCGTCCTGCGGAAGCCGAGCCGACTCAGTTCTACGTCGATCAGACTGGGGCCGTACCGGCGCGAGGAAACTAGCACGTGGGACTGAGCAATGTAGGTATCGAGATCGAGGGTCCCCGAGATTCCGGGATGCCCAGTACGAGCCATCACCACGAACGGCTCCACGAGCAGCCGTTTCTGATGAATGGGTTCACTGGTCGTCATCGGGACGTCGATGGCGAGATCGAGGGAGCCGCTCGCGAGTTCCGCTTCCAGATCTCTACGCTTGACCCTCGAAGTGGTAATCGACATCTCGGGCGCTTCACGCTCCAGACGCTGCAACAGGATGGGGAGCATCAACGATCCGATGTACTCCCAAAGCGAAATGTGGAAATTGCGGCGGGTATGCGTGGGATCGAACTTGTGACTTTCGCGGAGGTTTACCTCCAGGATCTGGAGTGCTTGCCGCACCTGGTCGATCATGTTGCGGGTGAAGGGAGTGGGAATCA
>PMSZ01000126.1:253-2732 GCA_003168235.1 Acidobacteriaceae bacterium | reverse complement strand
TGTTCGCGGCAGCAGACGCTCTTCATATTGATCTGGGACGCCAGTGTGCGATGCCAGGACAGGATCTTCAGCCGGTCAAGCCAACGGTTCTCTACTACCAGAAACCATCCCGTATGCCGGAAAGTGTCGAGCCCGCATACGGCACAAGACGTGCCCTTCGTGATTCTGTACTCCATCGGTGTCCCCCTGTGACGATTCGACTAGACGTTGGCCGCCGCCCGCGCCAAAAAGCGCGGATTGGCACCTTCGCGGATAGGAACCGTCAACATCCCGAGCACAGGGTCGAAACGGAGCGTAAAGTGCGCTGCGCACACATCGCACAGCCAGAAATGTTCCCGGCGGCGAAGCTTTCGCCGGTTTCCTTGGAATGCCGCACTGAGATCGGTGGGGAAAAGTTCTGCCAGAAACAATTTACCTTCTCGCAGAGAACGAAAGGGAGCCGTGCAAATGGGATTGGCGCATTTATGAAGCATGGAGGCTGGATCAATCCTTACTTGTGAGTGAGTTTCGGCCAGAGAGCGTTGCTGTAACTGCACGCCGTTGGCCGAACTCATAAATGGCAGGTTAGAAGAAGTTAATGTGCAGTTACAGCGAGTTAGGTAGCAAGTACGTCAGTCCAAATCCCACCCGCGTCAACTGGGCTGACGGAGAGCGGTCGCAGATGACGAACGCCCGTCATTCCTCGTCATCGGCAGGCGAACCGGCAGTCGAACATCTTGACTGTGATAGCCATCACAGGCGAGTCGGTAAGACGAGAACGATGCCTTAGTGCATGAACCATACCGACGCCGCGACCGCAACCCCCGCAATCGCCGTCAACAGGCCAAGATGCCAAAAGATTCGGCGTCCCGAAAGCAGTGTGATCGAGGTGATCACCAGCGCCACTTCCAGAAACACTTCCCCAAGATCAAAGCGGTTGGTCTTGCGTTGGGTAACTGCAAACTCCGCTTCCAGTTCGCGCGCCTTGGTTTCTACCTCTTTCTTATCCTCTTTATACCGCTCCACTTCGGCGCGAGTTTTCGCCTCAAACTTACCGGTTGCGTCCGCATCTCGCGTCGTAACCAACCCCGACAGATCGGCGAACAATTCGTCAGTATGCAGCCGGAGATTCTTGGCCTGGTAATAAGCCCACTGGTCGGTGACTTTGTTCTGCAAAATGATTTCTTCGGTATGAGTGCGATGTCCCAGCAGCGATACCGTCGCCACCAGCACCGCCAGCACCGCCATGGTCAGCGTCACCGGAGCCAGATCAGGACGCTCCCGCGCGTGCTCAGCGTTCTCGTGCAGCTCTTGAAGTTCGTCGCTCATGTGTCGCGCTCCTGTGAGTGCTCAATGTGTCAGTGCTCATTTGCCAGTTCTCAGGGTGTATTTGCTTTTTCTGACACCTGAGACCTGACACCTGGAACTTCTGAGGATAACCCAACTCACCTATTCTCCCATGACCTTAATGATCACCCGCTTGTCGCGCTGCCCGTCGAACTCGGCATAGAAAATCTGCTGCCACGGCCCAAAGTCGAGCTTTCCATTCGTGACCGGAACGATGACTTCATGATGAATGATCAGCGACTTCAGGTGCGCGTCTCCATTGTCTTCGCCCGTCTGATGGTGCTCGTCGTTCTCGCGAGATGGGGCCAGCGTCTCCAGCAATTGATAGATGTCCTTGATTTGCGCGCTCTCGTCGTCGTTGACGTACACCCCGGCGGTAATATGCATCGCGGAGACCAGAATCATCCCGTCCTTAATTCCCGACTTCATGAGCACAATTTGGACCATCGGAGTCAGGCGAACATGCGCCCGCTTGGTTTTCGTGTGCAGCGTCAGATATTCAGTATGAAATTTCATGCTCTCCATTCTAGAACCGTATCGCCCTCTTCCGGCCTCCGGACGGTGGGAGGGCCGAAGGGTGGGAGGGCGCCCCGTCCTGGTCGCGCTTTCAGCGACAGGCCGCCGCCTTTGCTCTTGGGGTTGGTCTGGGGATTGATCTTGGGGTTGCTCCTGGGGCTGATCTTCGGGTTGCGCTTCTCTGACCGGATACGGCCGGGTGCGCCACTTCTCGCGCTTTTCGAGAAGTGGCCTTCCAAACTGCGGATACCCTCCACTCCACTTATGCGCTCACTACGCGTGCAGTTCCTGCAGCCCATGCACACGCCGCACTTTGATTTTGCTCTCGTCTCTTCGGGCCTGTGCGAGATCATAAGCAAGTTGCATCCGTAACCACGTTTCCGCAGTGCTGCCAAACGCCTTCGACAGCCGGATCGCCATCTGGGGGCTGATCCCCGACTTGCCGTGGATGACGTTGTTGAGCGTTTGCCGCGTGACTCCCAGGACCTCTGCACCGTCGGTGACGGACAGGCCCAAAGGCTCAAGACACGCGCTTCTTACAATGCGGCCGGGATGGGTGGGATTTTTCATCGGCATGAAGCACCGTAAAGTGTACATTGTCACTTGTCAAGTTCGCGTGCACCCCTCAAGCCCATCC
>PMSZ01000126.1:0-161 GCA_003168235.1 Acidobacteriaceae bacterium | reverse complement strand
CCCCCCCCCCCCCCCCACAAAACCCAAACCAACTTCCTACCGCATCGACTCTTCAATCTCCGAGATCCACTCCGGACGTTTCAATACTTCACGCGGTTTCGGTCCATCCGCAGCGCCGACAATTCCATCGCGCTCCATCAGATCGATGAGATGCGCGGCGC
>PMSZ01000156.1:2181-7192 GCA_003168235.1 Acidobacteriaceae bacterium | reverse complement strand
TTCTACGGAACAGCGTCCTATGACGGGTTGTACCCCAACTTCGGAACGGTCTTCGAAATCACCCGAACTGGCGAGCTCACGACGCTCTTCAACTTTGACAGCAAGGACGGCTCCTATCCGTACGCGGCGCTGGTTCAGGACACGAATGGGGGATTCTACGGGACAACCTATGATGGCGGCGGCAGCCGCGCCTGCGTGTATGGCTGTGGCACGGTCTTCAGCCTATCCGTGGGTCTCGGCCCGTTCGTGGAAACGGTGCCTACCTCTGGCAACGTGGGAACGGCCGTTAGAATCCTGGGAACGAATCTGAAAGGCGCGACCAGCGTCACCTTTAACGGCACGGCGGCGACCTTTACCGTCATATCGAAATCGGAAATCGAGACCAGCGTACCCTCAGGGGCGACTGCTGGCCCGGTCAGGGTAACGACCACAGTGGAAGGAATCAAGAATACGCTCAAGAGCAACACGACGTTCCAAGTGACGGAGTAATGCTCGCGCCGTCGGGAATTAAAGACGAAAGCCGTCCTTGAAGGATGCATCTCAAAGGAGAAATTGTGATTCGAAAACTAAGCGTGTTCTTGTTCACGCTCGTCGCGATGGTGGCGTCCGTGAGTATTATTTCCCAAGCCCAGTCCCAGACGCTGTTGACGCGCCATGTGCGTGAAGCGGTTGTCGATGGGGAAGCAAAATTAGTCGGGCGTCTTCCCGCAACCCAAACCATGCACTTCGACGCCGTTCTGGCGCTGCGCCATCAGCCAGACTTAGAAGATTTCTTACAAGAGGTCTACGATCCTTCCAGTTCCTCCTACCGGCATTTCGTCACGGTGGAAGAGTTCACCACGAGATTTGGTCCCAGCCAAGGGGACTATGACACCCTGATGGCTTTCGCAAAAGCTAGCGGCTTTACGGTGGTTGGCGGCTCTCGCAATCGCATGGATGTGATTCTCACCGGCTCGGTAGCGAGCATCGAGAAGGCGTTCCATGTGACCATGTGTGTTTACCAGCACCCCACCGAGAATCGCACATTCTACGCTCCAGACCGCGAACCCTCGGTGGACCTGCCGTTCCAGCTCTGGCACATCTCCGGTCTCGATAACTATTCGATCCCGCGTCCAAACCTTGTCCACAGAAGCGTGAAGGCGAAGTCCAACGCCACTACGGGCTCCGGCCCTGACCAATCTTTTCTCGGCAGCGACATGCGCGCAGCCTACTACGGAACAGGCGCCCTCACTGGTGCGGGACAATCGCTCGGCTTGTTGGAGTATGCCGGCACCGATTTGGCCGATCTGGAAACTTACTACACGAACGTTGGCCAAACGGAAACTGTTCCCATCACTCTCCAGTCGGTGGACGGGTTCCCTGTGACCTGCTACGCGTCGGAAGGTTGTGACGATACGGAACAGACCATCGACATGACCCAGGCGCTCGGCATGGCTCCGGGCTTGGCGAGTCTAGTGATGTACGTCGGGTATAACGATTCTGCCATCTTCAACGCCATGGCCACGGCCAATCCCCTGAACGCGCAACTGAGCTGCTCATGGTACTGGAGCCCGGCTGACCCCAAAACACTCGATCCCATCTTCATGGAGTTCGCGGCGCAGGGTCAGAATCTGTTTGACGCCGCCGGCGACGCTTTCAGTTGGCAAATCGGTGGTTCAATCTGGCCGGCGGATAATGCGTATCTGGTGTCGGTCGGCGGAACGGACTTAGAGACGCAGAGCGCGGGCGGTCCCTGGGCTTCGGAGACCGCTTGGTTGAACGGGGGCGGCGGCTTTTCGCCGAACAACATTCCAATTCCTTCCTGGCAGCTGGTCACTGCCGATCAATGCATCGATGTTGCTTGTTCCACGACCTTGCGCAACGGCCCGGACGTTTCGGCAAACGCGAATTTCACCTTTTACGTCTGCGCCGACCAAGACGGTTGCAATGCCAACTATTATGGTGGAACCAGTTTCGCGGCGCCCATGTGGGCCGGTTACCTGGCTCTCGCCAATCAACAGTTGCTCGCCAACGGCAGTGCGACGACGCTCGGCTTCATCAACCCGATCCTTTATGCGATTGGCTTGGGCTCGAACTATGACACCGATTTCCACGACATCACCGTGGGCAGCAATGGCTATTCGGCGACGGAGGGCTACGATTTGGCGACTGGATGGGGCAGCCCGAACGGGAGCGGCCTGATCACCGGACTTCTCGGGACGGTGGTCGGAAGCGGACCAGCCGCCGGCTACTCTCCGGTGTTGCTGAACTTTGGCACGAGGGGCGTGGGCAAAACAAGCGCACCGAAGAAGGTCATTCTTACCAACGTCGGCAAGTCTACGCTGAACATCAGCACCATCACCACCAGCGGCGACTTCGCGCTAAAGGCGTTCACCGCGACCAAGAAGTTAACGCCTTGCGTTAACGGTGGCACGGTTGCTGCTGGCGCCACCTGCGCGATTGAGGTCACCTTCACTCCGACCCAACCTGGAACGCGCACCGGTGATGTCACATTTACCGACAACGCTAGCCCTACTACGCAACAGGTAGCGCTGACTGGATTCGGCAGATACTAACCAACAAACTGCACAAGCCGGCGGGACCTCGGTCCCGCCGTTCCTTTTCGAGTTTGGACACCCGCTTTTCGAGTGCATTCCACATTAGAATGTGTCTCCCCCGTCCCTGCTCACCACCGGGCCGCTGTTGTGCTTCCCCTTTTCTTCGCCCAAATAATATCATGAACGATCATGAAAAAAGGTGTAGCGGCGGCGCCAGCGAGTTATTTACCACTCAGGCTACCGGCTCTGTAAATGTGCTGAACATGTTACGCAAAGATGCCCTATTCTGAAACCGCCAGTTGACCTGATCGTGACATCACCTAGTCGCGAGAGTAAAGAGGACTGAGCTCGCGACCAGGACCCTCAGCGTTCTCCGCCCAAGGTTCACGAAGCTCGCCGTTTTGTCAGGTTGCAACAGGAGACACCCACACCCAAGAAAGAGAAGCGATGAACTGGGAAGCGAAGAGCCAAATGCAGCGCGATGTCTTGGAATCGGATGCCATGATTGTCTGTGCTGGCGGCTCGGCGGGAACCTATAAGTCTGAGACCCTCTTGGTCGATGCAGCACAGGAACGCTGGAAACCGAAATTCCACGGCATCCTGTTCCGCGAGAGCTTTCCTGAATTGAGTCGCGCCCTGATTCCCCGCGCACGTGCGCTCTATTCGCAAATGGGTGCTACTTACAATTCGCAGGAGCACTCCTTCCGCTGGCCCAGCGGCGCGGTCATACGCTTCGCCTACCTCAGCTGCGATGACGACGTTCATCAACACCAGGGACCGCGTTACTCGTGGATCGGCATTGACGAGAGTACGCACATGACGGAGTTTCGTATCCGCTATCTGCTTTCGCGACTCGCCTCGACCGATCCTTCCATGCGCTGCCGGATGCGCCTCGCCACGAACCCTGGCGGTCCTGGGCATGCGCTGCATCAACACCTGTTCCTAGGCAACCGCTGTGCGCATTGCGAGAGCGGCGGTAGGGAGGCGGGCAGAATCTACAGGGACGCCACCTGGCTCAGTGACAAGTTGCCGGTGGGAATGACCACGCAATACATCTTCGGCAAGTGTGACCCCACAGGGCCGATGGAATGGCAAGAACGAGTCGAGAACGAGCTCCTTGCGATGACATCGCAGCAGCTCATAAAGATCGAGAACGAAGTTCTCGAACATCAGCTTATGTCGATGGTCGTCGGGCTGGACTGCAACATCTTCCCGAGAGAAAAACTGGACGCTATCATAGCCGCCTATGTTGTGAACGGAACATTAGAGAGCAAAGGCATGCGGCGTGTGACCACACCCGAAACTAGAGAATCTGGTGGCATGTACATGAGCCTCTTCGAGCGTCTGAGGCGCGGAGACGGCGTCCAGCCGGAGCATGTGCCTCCAGCACCGCTATTCCCAGACGTCGATCCATCGACGGTGTCAGTGGATCTTCCGTTGCCACCTCCTGGCGAATCGGTCGACGAAGCTGCGCCCGAGCCCAAAACCAAATCCCGCATCATCACCGTTGAGATTGAGGAATGAAGCGACGCTTACCAAATCGTCTTACCTATCGTTCAAGGCCACGATCAATAACGACAAAACTATGAGTAGGCCGACCCGGATGGGATGATCTCGGCAGTAGCGGCAAACTGAAAGCCACCTCGTCAGCCAAATGCTAATCCATTCCGTACTGCGGAGAGTAAACAAAAAGAGGCGAGCCTGACAAATCCCAAGGCCCTGGTCAGTTCGGCACATTCCCCGAACCGAAATCTTGCCATACTCTTAGTGAGCTTCGCCGAACGAAGGTGGATTCGCGGTTGCACTTGAATGCCGTGTGCACGATAACAACTCTGTGCGATCAATCGAGGCAAAGAACATGAAGACGAAGACATGGACGGTGATCACCAACACTGGCAAACAAGCCGACCTTGAGTCCGGCCCTGAGAAAAAGACAGTTCAAAAGCCGACACACATTAGTCCCCGAGAATTTACTCATTGGTTGGCGGCCAAGAGCCGTATTGATGACGCCTCTTTGCAATCATTATTTAAGCGATAAGGACTCCCTGACGCGAACCCCTCCTTCAGAACATGTTCGAGAAGGCGCACGCGGCGTGCCATCGCTCTTGAAAATCCCAACAACCGTGGTCGCAACATTGCGAAATGATTTTCATCTGGAGTCAGGATTTCTTTCAATGTGAGGCCGTTATTGAGCCCGGCCCCGATGTGGATGGCGAATTCATGGGGCTGACGCATGGCAATCATGACTGACATCGAAACTAGGCTCCGGGAGCGCCTGTCCAGACCGGGACGAGTCCAGATATCCGCAAAGACCTGGTCGAGACCGCGCAGGCAGCGATCGGGGCACCGAAGGTGTTTGAGTCAGCGGAAGAGCTGAGTTTTGCGGCCGCCTGGTCACCCATCATTTCGCGGACTACATTGATTCCGGTTTCTCTATTCGTCATGATTGAGTCCTCTTGTAAAGCTCAAGTGAC
>PMSZ01000156.1:0-2175 GCA_003168235.1 Acidobacteriaceae bacterium | reverse complement strand
TCTTCGTCCCAATAACGCATTACCTCGTATTAACCGGATTATGGAAAATTTGCCGCAGCTTGCCGGCAATCAGCGCCATCGGACGGTCGCCTCAAACGGATTCTGACTCTATCATCATGGGGTCGATCCGAAAATCTGCGGTGCTTCCGGCGCCGCGGCGCCATCTGCTCTCGGATCCGAAGCACCATTGTTGACCTTAGTCGTGCTGTCGTGGAGGACCGCTTGCCCGCGCCCCATCGTCGTCGAATACTCTTTGCGCACCTCTAGAACGTGTCCCATTTTTGTAAGCTGCTCGATGGATTCGGGGGTGACGCGGGACTCGATCACGATGTTGCACCCGAGTTTTGTAGTGACGGTAAACCGGGGCTCTTCCAGAGCGGCCTGGATGTTCATCTTATAGTCCACAACATTCGAGACAAATTGCGCATGCGCCAACGGTTGATTCATGCCGCCCATAATGCCGAAGCCGATGTGCTGATCCCCGCGCTCCATGAATGCCGGAATAATGGTGTGAAAAGGCCGCTTACGACCGGCGAGAGCGTTCGGCGACGCAGGGTCGACTGAAAACAGCCCGCCGCGGTTCTGCAGCACGAATCCCATCCCTCGCACCGTCACCCCGGATCCAAAAGCGGAATAGTTACTCTGAATGAATGAGAGAATATTTCCGTCGCGGTCGACCACCGACAAATAGGTCGTGTCGCTTCCGGAGAGCGCACCAGGAGTGACAGCGCAGTTGGCTCTGGTGGGATCGATCAAGCGGGCACGCTTGGCCGCGTATTCTTTGGAGAGCAACTGCGTTACCGGGATTTTGCCGAACCTGGGATCGCCGTCGTAAGCCTTGACGTCGGCGTAGGCCAGCTTCATCGCTTCGATCCGGGTATGCAACTCCGCAGCGCTGTGGGGTCCGTCGGGAGCAGGTTTGAACTGCTCCATGATATTCAGCATCTCGAGCGCGGCCATGCCGTCGCCGTTCGGAGGGAGTTCATAGACAGTCCAATCTCGATATCGGGTCGAGATGGGCTCGACCCACTCCGAGGAATACTGAGCCAGGTCGTCGGCGGACATCGTGCCCCCGAGCTCCGCCGAGGTCTTCAGAATGGCCTGTGCGATCGTGCCCTGGTAGAACGCCGACTCACCCTCGTTCGCAATCCGGGTGAGCGCTTGGGCAACGTCGGGATTGCGAAAAATCTGACCTGTCTCTGGCACCGTGCCGCCGGGCAGAAAGACGCGCTGGCTTTCCGGATTCTGCATCAGCCCAGGCGCAGAATCTTTCCAGTAGTCATGAATGATTTCGGGCACAGGATAACCATGATCCGCATAGAAGATGGCGGGCTGAAACAGCTCCCGCCAAGCTAGCTTTCCGAACCGGTCGTGGAGCTTCGTCCACCCGTCCACGACGCCCGGCACGGTCACGGTATCAATACCGGATTGCGGCATCCCGGCCACGCCTTTAGCTTTCAGATGTTCAATGGTGAGCGCTCTGGGTGCCCATCCACTGGCATTCAAGCCATACAGCTTGCCGGTTTTGGCGTCCCAGTAAATCGCGAAGAGGTCGCCGCCCATTCCATTCATCATGGGCTCCGCAACTCCCAACAGGGCATTGGCCGCAATGCCCGCGTCAATCGCGGAACCGCCCTGCTCCAGAACTCTTGCGCCCGCTTGGGATGCCTGCAGGTAGCTCGTCGCGACGATGCCATACTCCGTAATCACTACAGAACGTCCGTAGGACCGATCCTGTGCCGATAGGCCAGCTGCGGCAGTAGTGAACGCGAGGAAAGCAAGTGCGGCTGTGCGAGAACTCATTCGCTGATCTCTCCAATCCGGATAGGTTTGTGATGCTAGCTCAAGACCTGATCAAGCAGCTGGTCCACAGCTCGTTTTGCTTCGAGTATAGAGTAACGATGGTCCATGGCTCCCGCTAGATCGGTATTAGCAAATGCCACACGGCCGAATGGCGCACTGCGTAGAATTTCGCGGGGAGCAGGTTGACCATCGCGCCCAAAGAAGACCCCAGGTTGCGGGCTCAGATAGGCATGTCCCCAGCGATTCAAGATAATTCGCGAGATGCCCGAGTGGTCGGCAACTCGTCAGTTACTTCTCGGTAATAAATCATCGGTAAACAAGCGCGTTGAACGGGCTTGCAAACCCAAGTAGTGAATGATAAAGGACGCTATC
>PMSZ01000002.1 GCA_003168235.1 Acidobacteriaceae bacterium | reverse complement strand
TCCATTCAGAGAAACAGTAAAAATCTGAACTTCACTGCCTCATACCCTCCGCCAATCTCTGTCACTGTTCATCTTCGATGGTCCAACCCTCCGCAGTCCAGAACTTGGAGCACCTAAACTGAAACCACACAATCTTATGCAGTAAGAATGTGATCGTCTGTCTCGAACCGCTCACATTTTAATGAAAGGCAAACTTCTGGGCGGATCAGCATACGTGTACTCATAGCGCCGGTCGGCACGCAAAATCGGGCATGAACAGTCAATCTATCTACATCGAGGGTCAGTTTTAGCCGTTGAGTTCTCCCGGCAAGGTGAGCACTTTTGACCAGTTTTCGACTTCGATTCCGCCTATGATTCTCGCCTATCAGCCTTTCCAGCCTTGGAGGAAGTCATGGAAAACCTTGTGGAGTTGATGCAAAGGCTGCTTGAGATCCAGAGCGGCGGAAGACAAAGAAGCCCGGAGCTGATCGCGGAAGACGACCGATTGATGGATTCTCTACAGAAACGAATGATCTCTACAGCTCCACCCAGCCCCAGATGAACGGGGCTAGTTAACCAGAACCTGTCATCAGCCGCTTCTGCGGCGATTCGAAATGCTGATGATCGTCATTGGCAATGTGCGAAGCGCTTTGTCGTGGCCGCATGAGGGCTCTGTCTCTTGGAGATCGAGCCGCACCTGTCGAAGTGTGGTGGCCTTCTCCGGGTCCATTCCGGGCTGTAGGTTGGTCTCTTCCAGGAAATAGCGCCAGCCCTCCCTTGGGTGTTCCGCGCTCTGACACCAATCGAAATCATTGAGAGTTCTTTGTGCGGCCTCCATTCCCTTAATGACGGCCACAACTCCGCCCGACTGGTAGGTCCGCTCGTTAAACCGAACAACCGCGAAAGACGTCTCGGATTTGTCTGTCATATCACAATCCAAATTGTTGTTCCGACGGCCAAGAGGGGAACGGCTCATTGAGATGTTCTATGTATCATCTAACAATTTCTACCAGATCACAGCCGGGGCAATTTGAAAAGGGGGTGCCCTTCAACCGGGCCCCCCGCGGGAAAGAGCGTCCTTACACTGCCACAAGGTCATTATGGTAGGTCGAGGTGACGGCTTCAAACGTCTGAACCCTCGGTGTGCCATCGATCATTCTGGCAAATGTTCGCACCACTTCTGGATAATAATTCGCGTTATAAGCATCGGCATGCGCTTTGCTGTCCCACAGGCTGATCGCAACCACATCCTGGGTACCGGGATTTGACAATGTGATTTCTTCCTTGAATCCCGCCTGCTTGCGCAGCATGGGCAGAATTTCATTTTCAAGAGTCCGGGTATAGTCCGAATGCGTGTTCGATTTCAGACGAAACGATACATTGCGTGCAAACATAATCAACCTCCACGGGTTGTTGTCGCTAAGAGGGGAGAACTTCAGATGAGCTGACTTAGTTTCAGGGAACCTGAAAGAGGCGGGATCCACCTCACTTTCGACTCTAGGCCTCTGGAACTCTCCTGTCAAACCTCCGAACCCCAGATAGACAAGCAGGGCCGGGTTCCGAAACCGCCGACTCCTACACACGGTTGTCGCGTTTTGTGCAATTTTGAACAGATTCTCTAATTCCGATTGTCGGAGAATTGGTTCCTTAAGAAGGTGAACCATGCTTCCGTCGTCTTTTCCGGGACCGTCGAGCGGAGTACTTCTTTGCATTGACGATAACCAGGATGTGTTGGAATGCGAAAAGGCATTTCTTGAATCCTTTGGGTATACCGTTCTAACCGCACTCAGTGGCGGCAGAGGACTGGAGCTGGCTTCTCTACATCCGGTTGACGTCGTGATCGTCGACTATTTCATGCCCGAAATGAACGGACAAGAGGTCGCGATCGAAATGAGACGCCTGCGGCCTAAAGCACCAATCATCATGCTTTCCGCATCAAGGGACGTTCCGGAGCAGGTCCTGAAAGTGGTAGACGTTTTCATAGCTAAGGATCACTTGGGTAGCCAGTTGTTGCCCGCGATCGCGGAATTGCACCAATGCCGATCGATCGCTACGTCTTCGTATGACGCATGATTGTAATGGCGATTATCGCCAGTTCCGTTTTCTGTCACCCGGGCCGAAACGAAGAACAGGCGCTCGGAGGCGGATCAGCACTTGGCAACCGCGGCTGCCGTTCCGCAAGAGATTGGAACCGGGCGGTGTTAGATCTTCTTGAGCGACGGCTGGTGGACCCTCACGCGGCCGTCATCATCCCAGCTTACGACCGCATCATCGTCGTTGGCTTGCTGAACTGTGCCGAATTCTCCTGTTGGTTTTCCAAAGTTGCCCAAACCTTCGACGCGATCTCCGGGATTCAACTCCTGATCGGAGGCGGCGGCCTCGGCGAGCGGCGGCCTCTTGGCTCGGTCTGAATCAGGAGGCGCCCCGGGGTACGACAGGGGCGGCTGGGGAGCTTTCCGCAGTTTGGCTGGCTTGTTGGTTATGGGTCTCATATTTCGATTATTTCTTTCCAAGGAGGCCAGAGCAGACCCCTTTTGTCGAGACTTTTCATCTCCCCACGGATAAAGCATAACCCCGGAAAGAATCTCTCGGCTGATCCAAACTGCACAGTTCTAAGAAATGGACGCGCGTGTCCTTAACGTGCGGCACGACGGAAGCCGGAGCGTCAGTCTTCACAACAAACATGGCTATGCCAGCGGCGAACATTGCCACAGTAGTGATCGCTACGACGGTCCATCCCAAGCGAGAGCTCGGTTGCCCCTGCATCAGTTTTTTATCCAAGGCGACGATGAGGATGGCGACTAAAAGGAATGGAGCTAACAATCCGTTGATGACCGCCGTCCAGTAAAGTGCCTTCACCGGGTTAACGTGTGCGAAGTCCAGTCCGACCCCCACTCCTGTCGAGAACAGAATAAGACCGTAAAACCAACGGGCCTGCTTCAGTTTCTTGTTCAGGCCCTGGCGCCACCCCAGCGTTTCCGCGAAGGCATA
>PMSZ01000467.1 GCA_003168235.1 Acidobacteriaceae bacterium | reverse complement strand
CGGCCTGCTCGATCACCTCGGCCGATCCGCTAATGCGCTTGCCGGAGAGACGCGCGTTGATCGAGCCGAGCAACTCAACTGTGACCGGAGTTTCCGTAAGCGGGAGAAGCAAGGCTTCATCCACTGGGTTCGACGAGCGCTGGCTGGCGGGATCGAACTTGCGCATGGATTCGATCTCGTCTCCGAAGAACTCGACGCGCACGGGGCGATCGGCTTCGGGAGAATAGACATCGAGAATACCGCCGCGAGCGGCGTACTGGCCGGGCATTTCGACGACATCGGTCGGGGTGTAGCCGACGGTGTTTAAGTGCTCGAGCAGTTTTTCCAGATCGAAAATTTCTCCGCGGCGCAAAACGCGGGCCAGATCGGCGTAGTAGTCCGGAGAACGGAGCAGGATGGTGGTCGCGGTGACAGGCGAAATGACGATCGAGGCGCGGCCAGTGGCAATCTTCCACAGGGCGGTAGCACGTTCTTCCTGAATTTCAGGATGCGGCGACAAATTCTGGAACGGCAGCACATCACGTGCGGGCAGGGTGACGACCGAGTCGGGATCGGCGGCTCCAGTGAGTTCGCAAAAGGCGCGGAGTATGGGNNGCGGCGCAGGAGAATGACCATCAGCGCTTTGGCGGGAGCGGAGAGTCCAGTGACACGAATGCGGCCCGCGCTCTCCTTGAGGTGGGAGGCGACACGCTTGAAGGCGGGAAGTTGTTCAACCTCCGCGAAAATTTCGCGGACGAACGGCAAAAGCATTCTTATCTATTTTAGCAAAACCAAAATCAACAACGGCCGGGCGCGGGCGCGCTCTACACCGCGACCGTCAGGCGCGGCGCAAGGGGCGCGTCAGGCAGGTGGGGCCACCGCCGCCGTTGATGGAAATTTCCGAGCCTGGGAAGGTGCCAACTTCGAAGCCGGCGTCGCGCAGACGCTGATTGGTTTTGCTGTTTTCTTCAATGGCGATCAGACGATTGTTTCCAAGCGAGAGCACATTGCAGGCGAGCGTGTCGCGCTCGGAATAATCAATCTCGATAAGACGGAATCCGCGTCCTTTAAATAACTCTACGGTTTCGACAGCCAGCCACGGGAGATCGACGAGGATGGTGTGCTCGTCGAGCATGCTCATCAGAGACATCAGGTGCAGGCAGGCGGACGGGCCTTGTCCGTGCGGGAGCGGAGCGGAGACGACTTCGACTTTGTCCGGCGCGAAGAGTGAGCGAAGCTGCTCGATTCCGGTTTTGTTGGTGCGATAGCCGTGGCCGACGAGAAGCGTTTGCGAATCGAGCCAGACGATGTCTCCAGACTCGGAAGTTCCGGGTGGCGTGATTGCACCTAGCACCGGCAATCCCAGTTGGCGGCAGAATGCGGCGTGAGCTTGCGGTTCGGGGACGCGATTCGGCTTTCCGGGATTCATCAGCACCAGGCCGTGGCGCGTGGCGAGCGAGGCGTCGTGAACGTAGACGCCGTCCATCGTCAGATCTTCTGACGTGGGCAGAGTTACGATTTCCGCCCCGGCGTTGGTGAGGAGACGGCAGAGAGATTCATGCTGGCTTTCCGCTACGGCAAAATCGGGAGCGTGGCGAAATCCCAGATCGTGCCAAATTGCGGATTTCTTCGGAACATTCCACCCGGCGTGAGCGGGCGGGCAGACCATGACTTGCAGAAGTTCGCCGGTCATGGAATCGCAGGTCATTGAAGCACGGATCATTGAAGCAGCGGGCAGCGATTTAGCGGGCATTGATTTAGCAGTCATCGATTATGCGCCGGGGTTACGCGCCGGTGAGCTACCGTTAAGATTCTCAACCTTCATTCTCAACATTCATAGACAATTTCTGTGCTAGCTTCTGATCCTGGAATTTCTCGCTTCCAGAATTTAAAGAAAGCGGCGCGCAAACGCAACGTGCAACGATGCTGTGTGGAAAATTGAGAGCGCGATCAGCTTTTACCAAGCGGTAATCCAGCTTATTGCTTGCCTTGATACCCTCCTATGATGTACATATCAGCGGTATCTCGTCCTCACACCGTGCTTGAAATTCAGCTCGCTGGCCATAAACCGCGCCGTTTGATTTCTTCTTCCGCCAGGATGCGGAAGAGTTCAGGAGCCCTATGAAAGCGACCTTGCGTCTCCTTTTTCTTGCCGTCTTATTGTTGCTGGTGCGCCAATTTTCCTTGGCGCAAGGTGCGGCGACTGGCGACCTGCACGTGAGCGTAAANNAGGGCGGCTACAGCGTGCGGCAATTGGCTCCGGGAACGTATTCGGTCACAGTGGAATCGTCCGGCTTCGCCAAGGTTGAAGCGGCCGAGGTCGGGATCACGGTTGGTGGATTGGCGGAGTTGCCGGTGGCGCTCGCGGTGGCGAGTGGCAAGGAAGTGGTTGAAGTCAATGCCCAGGCCGATCTGGTGGAGACCGCGCGCAGCTCCACGACCGATACGATCGGACAGCGGCGCATTGATAATCTGCCCATCAACGGTCGCAACTACATCAACTTCACGCTCACCGATTCGCAAGTCTCGCGTGACAACGCTCCGAACACCGGCGCCGCGCCCACTTCCGGGCTCAATATCAGCGGACAGCGCGCACGTTCGAATCTGGTCAACGTCGATGGCGCCGACGCTACCGACAATTCCGTCAACGGCGTGAGGTCTACCGTTTCGCAGGAGGCGGTGCAGGAATTCCAGATCATTACAAACAGCTACGCCGCGGAATACGGGCGGGCAGCTGGCGGCGTGGTCAATATTATTACGCGCTCCGGATCGAACGACTTTCACGGCGATGTTTATGGATATCTGCGCAATCGCGATTTCCAGGCGGTTAACCCGTTCAGCACCACGCCCAATCCAGCCTACACGCGAGTGCAGTCCGGCACGGCCTTCGGCGGTCCGATCAAGAAAGACAAAACGTACTATTACTTTGCGTATGAAGTTACGCGGCGGCATGAAACGGGATTTTCAAGTATTGGCGAAGGCGGCTTCGGACTGGTCCCGTTTAACACGGCAAACATCGCCGGAGGCGAAGTGCCTTTGCCTTTCGGCACGATCCAGGCAACTCCTCAGCAGGCCGGATTTCTGGCTGCCTTGACTCCAGTCGAAGTGGGGGACATTGGACTGACCAATCTTGAACAATATGTCACGCTGATCGGCGCGTCATCCGGCCAAGCCGTGAACGGCGCTTGGCCAACCGGACTGGTGGAAGGAATTACGGGCGGAGCGCTTTCAGCATGGTCGGGATTCCCCACGAGTTGCACTCCAGCAGCCTGCGCAGCACCCTCGATGTTTGGCACAAGTCACGTGCCCGGGTCGTATCAAACTCTGACTTCGCAGGAAGGCAATTTCCCCGTTTTCGAGGGTACCAGCGTCTACTCGCTTCGCATCGACCACAACCTCAGCAACAGCAATCGGCTTACGCTCCGTTCCAACGTAAGCCCGAGTACGGTGACCGGCATCGAAGTCAGCGGACAGGACCAACCGTTCGGCCAAAACGCATATTCGCGCACTTCCCAACAAACCTTCCGCGATGTCGCCGGCGTGGCGCAGGACACATGGACGATCGGCGGCAACAAAGTCAACGAATTTCGCTTCCAGTTTGCACGCCGTGGCTTGAGCTATTTCTACAACACCGCAATCTCAGGCGGCTCCGACCCGGCGGTCAACATTCCCGGCTACGCGTATTTCGGACGCGAGCCCTATTCCTACATTCAACGCGTCGAAAAGCGCTACCAGTTTACGGACAATTTCTCCTGGACGATGGGGCGGCATAACACGAAGTTCGGGGTCGACTTCAACTACATTCCAATCACTGCGACCTTCACGGTAAATTACGGCGGCGTCTACGACATTAGCAGCGTCAGCGCGGGCAATCTCGGGTTGCCCTCTTCCTTCCCTGGACTTAATCCCGTGCAGGCCTACGGCGCGGGCATTCCCAGCGACTTCATCCAGGGACTCGGGAGCCCAAGCGACACGTTCTCCAACAAGCCGCTAGGCGTTTTCTGGCAGGATTCCTGGCGCGTGCGACCCAATCTCACCCTGAACTACGGCGTTCGCTACGACGTCGAATTCCCGCCGCAGCTCAAGCCCGTGCAGGGGCTGGCCCTTGCCGCTTACGATTTCCTGGGATTACAAAAAGGCATCAAGACCGACACCAACAACATTCAGCCGAGATTAGGACTCGCGTGGGACCCGCATGGTGATGGCAAGACAGTGGTTCGTGCCTCGTTTGGAATGTTCTATGACCATCCTTTGCTCGGCCTTTATTTTCTCGGCGATGCCTCCGACGGTTCGACCAGCGGTCAGCTGGCTTTCGGTGGGACCTCTGGTTGTGGTGGCGCGGGCAACCCGGCAAACCTGAACGCGATTCCGATATTCCAGGGACTACTAAACCAGCCGAACTGTACTCCTTCGGTGTTTCCGCAGGCGAACACCAATCTGTTTTACGAACCGAACCTGCAGCAGTTCCAGGCGTTGAACACGCCCAATTCAGTGTTCCTCAACCAGAACTACCTGAACGCTGCCGGGGGCACTTTCCTGCCGCTCGCGTTCCAACCTTTCGGTTATCCGCAAGCCCGCAACTTCGTCTATGCCTACTCGCAGCAGGCAAACCTTACGATCGAGCGCGACCTGGGCGGCGGTTATGCATTTAGCCTCGCTTATAACTTCAACGGCGGCCGCCACATCAACCGCCCCATCAACGCAAACCCCGTCAACGGAGCTTTCATGGTGAAGAACCTGCAAGCTTCGGTTGCAGCTGGCCAGAATCAAATTACAGACAGCCCGTTCACAGTCACCGCCTGCGGAGTCGGTCCGGGCGGACCCTTCGTCCCAGCTGCGCTCACGAATTTCTTCCGGCCGGGAGGGGTGAACCCCGCGATCGGTCTGGCGTTACTTGCGAGTCCCTCTACCGCGCCTTGCGTTACCGAGGTCTTGCCTCTGGTTCAACAACTGTACGGCCTGAGCACAAACTGTAATCTCGCATCTCCAACCCTCGCCGGTTGCGTCCCTTTTGGCGACATGGACGCCAACTATTCCAATGGCAGCTCGATATACCACGGACTGACCACAAACCTGCGCAAGCGCTTCAGCAACCACTACGAATTGCTGGCGTCTTATACCTGGTCGCACACCATCGACGATTCAACCGACTTGCAGTCGACTCTCACGCCGCAGGACAGCTACTTTCCAGGTGCCGATCGTTCGACCTCCACCTTCGACCAGCGCCAGCGCTTCGTGCTCAGTGGAGTTTACCAGTCAGGTAAGCTCAGCGGCAGCGGCTTGATGAGCAAGATCTTCAGCAATTGGACTTTCGCTCCGCTGATTGAATTCGGCTCGGGCCGCCCATTCAACATCATCACGGGTGACGACGACAATCTCCAGTTATCCTCGCTAACCGGTCGCCCCAACACCTTCGTCAACGCCAATTGCACAGGCGCGGGCTATCTGCCGGTAAATTCGAAGTACTCGCCCAGCGGAGTCTTCCAGGAACCTTGTGTTTTCGACTTCAACGGCACGCTGCAATCGCTCGACGGCAACCTGGGGCGAAACGCAGGGACGACACCATGGACAGTCTTCAACGATGTGCGATTTGCCAAGCGCGTCTTTTTTGGTGAGCGCTATAACATGGATTTCATCACCGACATGTTCAACATCGCCAACCGGTACAACGTGGCGGCTGTGAGTCCGCTGTTTACCAACGCCGGTCAGGCAACCGCGGCGTATGATCCGCGCCAGTTCCAGTTTGCGCTGAAGTTGAACTGGTAAGATTGGCGTTGGGACTGCACGGTTGAAGGGGGACTGGCGTTGCTGAAAGAGATGGTCGGGAACTTGGGGCGCTGGATTTTGGGGAGTTTGCTGGCACTGACGTTTTCTGTTTACGCTCTCGCTGAGAGCGGCGCAGAAACCTACAAGGCACATTGCTTGGCTTGTCACGGGGCGCACGGAGCGGGCGACACAATGATCGGTAAGAACCTGCAGATGCTTCCGTTGGGCTCGGACGAGGTGCAGAACAAATCGGACGATCAACTCGCGTCCGTTATTGCCAAGGGCAAGAACAGAATGCCTGCGTTCGAACACAAACTGACGAAACAGCAGATCGCCGATTTGGTGAGATATCTTCGATCGCTGAAAAAATAGATCTGTTGACTTACAAAAGAAAAGCCGCAGGTAATCTGCGGCTGTCCTGTCTTACTCGCCAGGTCTTACTCGTAGACCTCTTACTTCTCAATTCTTGCTCTTACCGTCGCTTGCCGGATTACTGGTGTTTGTCTTTCGCGATGCTCTTGCTGATCCGGTTCTGCTGACGATTGATGCCGCGCTGCTCGCCCTTGGTCAGATGACCGTTGTTCTTCGCCATGTCGGCCTTTTCGCGGTTCTGCACGGCGGTCTCGCGGTTCTCGAGATTGGCCGTCTGCTGCGAGTTCAGCTTGCCGCTGCTGACGCCGTTGGCGATGCGCTGCTGCTGATTCTCTTCGCGGCCGTTGACCTGATTAACGCGCGGATGACCGGGATCGACGACGCCAGGCCCCGCTCCGGAAGTGGTTGTGGTTTGAGCAGAGGCGGAACCGGCGATCATAAGTCCCCCCACTGCCAGGACTAACAGTGATTTGCTGAATATGTTGTTCATGTGGATGGAAACCCCCCGTCCAGAGATTAGTTGCGGCGACTAATGATGACGAGGTTACCTAAGTGACAGGCCGGTAGTTACGCGCTTCGCCGACTGGCCAGACGAGTTTGGCTAACGGCCTGAACATTCACCGCTCTACTCACAGGCGTGCTCAGGCCTAAGTTGAGGATCCGGGACCGGAGATCCCCAGGTAGAGATTCACGACGTTTTGGGCCAGGCTGAGAGACGTCGAGATCTCGGGAACGGATTGTCCCTGGTTGTAAAGCTGTTCAACCTGCTGGGCGGAGGAGAGTTTTACGGTGTCCTGCGGATTGTTGGTTGTTGGCTGGGCGGCGGTTGGCCGCGGAGCGGCTGCCGGAGACAGATTGGCAGCAGCTTGCGAGGCGATCGAAAGCGAATTGGAAACTGAAAGACCCATAAAATCACTCCTCTCTTTTCTTTCTGCACTTCTTCTTGCACTGGGGGAATCGGCAGACCGCTGCGGCAGCGTGAGGGGATTTGAAAGAATTTTCGCGGGCATTGAGAGGGATAAACCAAAATGAAACTGAGACCTATTGGGGAATGGATGAGCTGATTTCCGCTCCGGGCGGCAGTTTCACTACAGAGGAGAATAAAAAAGAGAATGAATTACGGGGCGCGCCTACCCCCCCAGAATTTGCCGTAAAGTATTCACAAAAAAAGACTTAACGTAAGCTATTCATAACAAAGACTTTAATTTTGAAGAATACCCAACATCGCTTTGGGGATTATCGTCTCGCAGGATGGAGTTGCGTGTCTGTGATGGGGCGCACAGATCATTGTGATGAAAAAAGCGCGTCAGGTTAGGGGATGCAGCCCGGCAAATTACGGTCTTCTGCTAAAGCTGCGTTGAATCCAAAAACCACTCCAAAAAGCATATTCTTCATGGGTCAAGACTACTCTCTCGGCCCCGTGGAGGTGTGCGCGATGGACACGATTGTCAACTGGGGAACATTTGTGTATTGGGTGTTTCTGGCAGTTGTTTGGCTGGTCAAGATATTCAGGGGAAAGGCCACGGTGCATCCCCTTCTAAAGAAAATCCTTGCGTCTAATGTGCTGATGGGAGTGCTGGTCGTTGTTGGGATGGTCGGGCAAGGCATTGCTCTATACGTGAATTACAGAGGGAGCCATATGGTGGCGATTGATGACCTGTCAATATCCGCCTATCCGATGGAAAGCGTGCCATCGCAGTCCCTTCAAGTTGTCAAGGATCAAACATTTGAGAATGAGAGCATCCCGCTCGACGGGCATGTCTACGATCACTGCACATTCATCAATTCATGCTTGCTCTACGATGGCGGCCCTTACCAAATACAGCATTCAAATTTGCGTAAACACACAAGGGTGTGTGTGAGAATTCCACAACTCAAGAACTATTCTAATTTGATGGACGCAATGGAAATGTTTAGAGCGGACGTTAAGCACTCGAGCAAATCAGTGATGGCAACAGCGCCAAGGTAGATCAGACTGCTTTTACGAGTTCTTTGTATTCGAGGTTTTCAGTCTACGAGCAATTCTCGAAGGGATTCAAAGTCGTGGAATCCCATCCTTGCGCACAGGACGCGCAAGGGTGGGGCACCAGGAGAGTGTTTGGAATCCGAGCCAGGGCAATGCCAGAGACAAAAGCAAAACCAAAAGCAAAACCAAAGGCAGCGGACAG
>PMSZ01000146.1 GCA_003168235.1 Acidobacteriaceae bacterium | reverse complement strand
TGACCTCTAACCTCTGACCTCGCTTCTACGACTCTTCCAGCTTCCGGAAAGTCGTACTCACCGCCTCGCTGGCGCTCTTCTCCTCGATGCCATCGATCTCCAACATCAGCGGCGGCTTCTGCGGCGCAGAGCGCAGCAACTCCATGGTCTGCTTCCAGTCAATCGATCCCTTGCCCGGCCAAAGATGCGAGTCTTTGTCTTTATTGTTGTCGTGCACGTGCGTCGAACAGATGTGATCTTTCAGCACGGCGAAGCCCGCTGGTACGCCATCCATCAGGTGCGCATGTCCGCAATCGAAACAGACGCCGATGTCGTCGAAGTGCATAGTCTTGATGAATTCAATGAGTCGATCGGGAGTCGAAAGCTCATTAGGAACATTCTCGACCAGCACTCTAACGCCAAGCGGCTTGGCGAAAGCGCGGAGGTGCTCGACCGAGGTCATCGCGGCTTCAAATTTCTTTTCGTCGAAGGCATCATCGAAATTGCCGATGTGCTGCACCAGAAAGCGAAACGGGATGTGCTCGGCAATTTCCAGAGCGCGCTTGATCTCGTCCATGGCATCGATGCGTCCGGCGCGGTCGGTCGAAGCGATGTTGACAGGCGGCGAACCGGTGCGTCCCCACTCATAGTCCGAGTACAACGGCGCGTGCACGGAATGCAGCGGAATGCCAGTCGATTTGAACCAGTCGGCAATTTCGCGAACATGCTGCTTCCGGTTGGCGTAGTCGAAATGCTGGCGCGCGGCAAAGATCTCGATCGACTGGGCTCCTGCCTTCACGAGCTCGTCGAGCAAGCCCGGATGGAGCCTTTCCTTGACGTAAACGTATGTCGATACCGCCCTCAGCATCAGTAGCCTGCCGCCTTCCCGTTGTTTCGTCCGTCGCTCGCGCCCAGGCGCTCGCCAGTCTTGGGGTCGATCATGATGCACTCCCCATCTCCCCAAAAATGCTGGACCTTGAGCTGATGCCCCATGGAACGAAGAATATTCATTGTATCGGGAGACAAGCGGTCCTCGACGAGAATCTCATCGGGAAGCCACTGATGATGAAACCTGGGAGCATTGACCGCTTCCTGAATATCGAGTTCGAAGTCGACCACATCTATCAGGACATTCGCAACCGTGGTAATGATTTTTGCACCGCCAGGTGAGCCCAGAACCAGTACGAGCTTACCGTCTTTGAGCACCATGGTCGGCGTCATGCTTGAGAGTGGGCGTTTCCCCGAACCCACGGCGTTAGCCGGCCCCTGAATAAGGCCTGCCGCGTTGGGAACGCTTGATTTCGAGGCAAAATCATCCATTTCATCGTTGAGCAGAAAACCCAGGCCTTTGGCTGTGACGCGGGACCCGAAAGAATCATTGAGCGTGGTCGTCAAGGCCACCGCATTGCCTTCGCCATCGACCACCGAGAAGTGGGTCGTGTTTTCGGACTCATGAACAGCAGCGGGATGCAACCGCGCCTGACGTTCCAGTTCGCCAAAAGACGGCCGCTTCAAATCTTTGCTTGCGCTCGCATGGCTTGCATCGATGGAGTCGCGCCATGCGGCGGCATACTTCTTATCAATAAGCTGAGCGACAGGAACTTTGGCGAAGTCGGGATCACCCATGAAGTCGGCGCGATCGTAAAACGCGCGCCGGAAAGCCTCGGCCTCGAGATGAATGTCCTCGCCGGAGCCGTTGCCGTATTTCGTGAGGTCGAAGCCTTCCAGAATGTTCAGAATCTCAACCAGCGCGACTCCTCCTGAAGATGGCGGCGGAGCGCTGATGATTTCGTATCCTCGATAGTTACCGCGAATGGGCACCCGTTCTTTCACTTCGTAGGCGGCCAGATCTTTGGCCGTTATCAGCCCTCCGCCTTTTTGAATCTCCTCAGCTAGTTCGCGGGCCATGGCGCCGTGGTAAAACGTGTCGGGATCTTTGGCGAGGCGCTCCAGAGTGCGGGCCAGCTCCGGCTGTTTGAAGACGTCGCCGGGTTGGTAGTAGTTTCCATCGCGCAAAAAAATACGTTTTGACTCTGGATACTGCGCGAGGTACTTATCATCCTTGAGATCTTGTGCATCAGAGTAGGCGAGCGTGAAGCCGTCGCGGGCAAGCTTGATCGCGGGAGCCATTACCTTTTCTATAGTCAGCTTGCCATATTGTTTTTCCGCATAAATGAAGCCTGCTACAGTTCCGGGAACACCGATGGCTTTGTAGCCCACAACGCTCGATCCCGAACTGGACTTCGGGATGACGTTGCCCTGGGCGTCGAGAAACATGTTTTCGTCGGCAGCTGCGGGCGCTTTTTCGCGGAAGTCGATGAAGTGGACTTTTCCGTCAGCTTTGCGCAAAAGCATGAAGCCGCCCCCGCCGAGATTCCCCGCCTGAGGATGAACCACGGCTAGCGCGAAGCCGGTGGCGACAGCCGCATCGACGGCGTTGCCTCCGTCTTGCAGCATTTCAACGCCTGCGCGAGAAGCGAGTTCATGAACGCTGGTGACGATGGCGTGCTCAGCATGTGTCGGCCGCATAGGCGCGGCAGCAGCGCTTGCAGGGATTAAAGCGCACAGGGTTCCCAGGACCAACAGATCTCGATGAATGCTCATGGATTATACGAAATTATGAGGCTAGTCCAGCGGGCTGCGAGGAGTCAAACGAGTCCAGTGAGAAGCGCACAGGCCGCGAAACACTTCTACCACCGGACACAGAGCAAACGCGAGGTCGCTCGTTTACCGCTTGCCGCCCTTGTCTGACGTTTTCTTGCGCGAGGCCTTTTTCTTAGCTTTATTTTTTACTGACTTTTTGGGCGCTTTTGCCACGACCAGTTCGTAAGATTGACGAATGAGGGCTTCGAGTTCGTCCGCAGGCAGAACATTAGAGTTGGCCAGCGTAACCCAGTTGTAGCGTCCGACGTAGGGCGCGATCGAGATACCTTCAATCTCCAGCAGTTCGCGAAAGCGCTCTGGCGTGCATTTCAGAGTAATACGCGGAAACCGGCCGTCGGCCAGGACCATCCCGGTAAATATCTTCCCGCCAACTTTGAAGCAGAGATCGTCGGCCCAAGGCATGTCCTCGGTCACCTCAGGGAACGAACGACAGATTTTGCGGACCCATTCGCTGTCGGGCATATCCGGCTGTTCCTGCTTAGTCTCGCGCTTCGCCCAGCACAACCGACACTTCCAGCTTTTTCTTGGCCCGGAAGACCGCAATTTTCACCGTGTCTCCAGCTCGATGTTTGTTCATAACCCGGGCCAAGTCCTGTTGACTTTCGATCCTCTCGCCTTCGATAGCGACCATTAAATCTCCACCAATCATGATGGGAGTGTTGCCGAGATAGGCGCGTTCGGAGCCGCCGCGTAATCCGGCGCGGTCGGCCGAGCCTCCGGGAACAGCCTGCACGATAAGAAGTCCGTAATCGGCAGCCAGATCCAATTCTCCTGCGATTTCAGAATCGATGGGAATGGTGCGAACTCCGAGCGCGGGCCGGCGCACTCGTCCGAGCGTGACCAGATCATTGATCACCGCTTTGGCAGTGTTGATCGGGATGGCAAAACCGATGCCGGCGCTTTGTCCGGAGTTCGATGCGATCAACGTGTTGATGCCAATGACCTCGCCGTGATAGTTGAGGAGCGGGCCTCCCGAGTTACCGGGATTGATGGCAGCGTCGGTCTGGATGGCTTCATCGATTTCCAGCCCGTCGGGCTCCTGCACCTCGCGGATCGAGCTTACGATGCCGCGCGTCAAGGTTCCAGCCAGCCCAAAGGGATTTCCGATTGCATAGACCTTCTGCCCGACCAGCAGGTTGCTTGAGTCGCCGAGGACCATTGGCTGCAGGTTGGGCGCTTTGATCTGAACAATAGCCAGATCATGCGACTTGTCGATCCCGACGATCGTGGCCTTATATTTCTTGCGGTCGTGGAGCGTGACTTCAACCTGCCGCGCTTCGGCGATGACGTGGTAGTTGGTAAGAATGTGCCCTTCCCTGTCGATGACGAAGCCGGAGCCCTGCCCTTCCTGCGGCACCAGCCCGTAGAAGAAGTCGAGCGTCATCAAGTGCGAAGTAATGTTCACCACCGAGCCGATGTTCTTGCGGTAGACGCCGATGTTGTTCTGCTCTTCGGCGTCGAGCGCCTCGCCCCCAGCGGCTTCGGTGATCTCAACGTGCTGCGGACGGCTGATCCAGTTCGCCGGGCGCAGGCGTCCGTTGCGGTAGGTCGTGAAATAGAAGAAGGCAGATACGAGAACAATGGCAAGAACAAGAGAGCGCAAGAATCTCATCGCTATTTGGTCCTTAAATACGGAGCCTGCAGTTCGATTCTAGCGAAAAAGTGGGATTTACCGCAGAGGATGCAGAGTGAGTCCAGAAATTATTAACCACATCGGACTGTGAGATCAGAGCGGAAAGCCAGCAAGAAGCTCCGCGCACTCAGCGTCCTCTGCAGTTCAGCTTTTGGGTTTGCCCCACCCTCCGCCGCCCGGAGACTCTACCCGCACTCGTTCTCCCGCTCGCAGTCTTACGCTCGTCTTGCCCGGGATTTCTTCCATCGTTCCATCGCGTCGAACGATTACCGTGCGTCCGCGAGCGCCGTCGCTTCCGCCCGCCAAGCCATACGGTCCGCGGGAACGGCGGTCAGCAAGTAAAGTAACCTGGGCATCGGCCAGGACCTCGATTTCGCGCACAATGCCATCGCCTCCCGCGTGCAGACCCGCACCTCCACTCCCAGCCCGAAAAGAATACTGGCGCAGACGGAATGGATAAGCGTATTCGAGCGCCTCAGCGGGAGTGTTGAGCGAATTCGTCATGTGCGTGTGAACACCCGCCACGCCATCCTTGTTCGGACCTGCGCCTGCGCCGCCAGCAATTGTCTCGTAATAGGCAAAGGGTTCGCCCGTTCGAGAATCATCTACACAACGATCAATGCCACCGATGGTGAGGTTGTTCATCGTGCCAGACGACGCCGCCGGAATCCGATCTGGGATCGCCTGCGCCAGCGCCTTCAAAAGTACATCGACAATTCGCTGCGAAGTCTCGACATTTCCGCCCGCAACCGCTGCGGGAGGCCTGGCATTCACAACGGTTCCCGGTGGCGCAATGACGCGAATCGGCCTCATCAAACCAGATGTGGCAGGCACGTCGTCGCGCAGCAAGCACCGGAACACGTAAAAGCAGGCCGAGTACGTGATGGCCTCGACCGCGTTCACAGCGCCTTGGACCTGCGGATCGCAGCCGGTGAAGTCGATGGTGACCGGGGTAGGGTGTTTACCCTTCTTGCGCGTGATCTGGATGCTCACAGCAATGCGCACCGGTTTGTTTTCGACGCCGTCGTCATCGAGATAGTCTTCGGCCCGGTAAACACCAGACGGAATTGTTTGCAGAAACGCCCTCATCATCTCTTCCGAATAGGCAAGCAGATCTGCGGCTGCTCTTCGAGCCCGCGCGATCCCGTAGCGCTCGCAGATTTCGCGCAGACGCTGAGCGCCCGTCTGGCAGGCAGCGATCTGAGCACCCAGGTCGCCTTCGCGTTCTTCCGGCGTACGGACGTTATTGAGCAGCAGGGCCAATATATCCGCGACAATTCGCCCGTCGCGCATGATCTTGACTGGCGGAATACGGAGCCCTTCCTGATAAATCTCGCGGCAGGGCCCCATTGACCCTGGATACGTTCCGCCGACATCGGCGTGATGGGCGCGGGAAGCGACGTAGAAATCCGGCGTAGTGCGGGGCCGGCGTCCCTTCGGCAAGCTCAGGATGGGCTCTCGCCCCCCGCTTTTGACTCTTCTTGCCTGCCTTCCGCCGACGTACACCGGCATCACCAGCGTAATGTCTGGAAGGTGCGTGCCGCCGCGAAATGGATCGTTGAGCATGACCACGTCGCCCGACTCGAGTTCACACTCCTGCACCGCCGCGGCCACCGACATCGGCATCGACCCCAGGTGCACTGGCATGTGATCGCCCATGGCGATGACTTGGCCAGCGGAATCGAAGACGGCACAGGAGTAATCGCGGCGCTCTTTGATATTGGGAGAAAAAGAAGTGCGCCGCAGCGTCGCTCCCATTTCTTCCGCAATCGAGTGATAGAGGTTCTTGAAGACTTCGAGTTCGACAGGATCACGCATGTGCGTGAAGAGTTTACCTGAGAGGGTCTACCGCGGCACTACAGGACGCGGTGCGTAATAGCCGTTTCGCGCGTGGACCATCAATCCGTGTTTATTGGCATGCACGTCAATCGAACGAAAACTGCCGTCCGCTTCCAATTCCGACGGAGCATAGCCGATCGCGTACTGACTGCGCAGTATCTTTTCGATCGTGCCGAACGCGTCTTTCAAATC
This sequence comes from Acidobacteriaceae bacterium, assembly GCA_003168235.1. Taxonomy (GTDB): domain Bacteria; phylum Acidobacteriota; class Terriglobia; order Terriglobales; family Acidobacteriaceae; genus Acidiflorens. The sequence continues at coordinate 7,096 of PMSZ01000146.1, read as the reverse complement.
GGAATTTTCCCGCGCAGACAAAACCAATCCCCCAGTTTCGTGGGTCAGCTTGTCCAGCACCTTGCGTCCCTTGGGGTCTGTTTCGTAAATCGAATTTGCATCCAACGCAAAAATCGACGCCTCCGACCGGGTCGCCGCTTCTTCCGCCGCCCTGAGAGACGCTTTGCTGGCGGTGTCGACACCGTCCGTGATCAGAATGATCACGGGGCGGACTATAGCTTTTCTCTTCGCCGGACGAAGTTTGCGGCCGGCAAGAACGATCGCGTCATACATCGCGGTTTCCCCACCCGCCTGCAGGCTGCGAATCGTGGAATCCAGGACATTCGCATCATTCGTCATGCCCGTGCCCTTTTCCTGAACGCTGCTTCCAAACGCGACGATCGCTGCCTCATCCGTGTCTTTGCGCATGATGTGTTTCAGAAACACGCTGGCTGCGCGCTGTTCGAAACGCAGCCGGTCGCGCACCGAACTGCTGACGTCGATCGCCAAAATAACACTTAAAGGAAGGTTGGTTCGGGCCTGGAAATAATTCAATTTAATAGGTGGTTTGTGGTTGTCGAGAAGATTCAGGTCATCGGCTGTCAGGTTGTCAACAAATCGTCCCTTCGAGTCGGTGACGCTCAGAATGAGGTTTACTTCATCAACCTGCTTTGAGATGGTGAACGACGCGTCATCTTCCGACGCCAACTCTGAACTCGGCGGCCGCATCTCCATGGTCTCGGCATCGCCCTCGTTCGGAGAAGGCAAAGGCCTTCCCGGGGCGCCTGAATCCGGACGTGCCGGAGGTCTGCCTTGGGAGTAACCGAGAACCGAAAAACCGAAGCAGAGAACAACCCCGATGGAAATAATCTTAAGCATGGCCCAAGCACCGATCTGGCCGCAATCATCGAGGCCAGATCTTTGCACTCCTAATAATTAGCTATGTAAACTAAGCGGGGGATCGCCGAAGATTCGAGTTTGTTAGGCCTCTGGCGCACTCCGAACGGTGCTCCTCAGCCCCATCTCGTATTCTACAGCGTCCCGGATTATACATCGGCAGCCGCCCGCGGAGTTATAATTTGCGAAGATCGCCCATCCGCGGGGGTCGTTCCGCAGGCCGGTTTTCGGAATTCCAGAGAATTAAAGGATGTGCAAATCATGAGCATGAAAAAGAATGCAGCAATCGCAACAATCGCATTACTGTGGCCCGCTCTTGCGCTGGTGAACAGAGCGCTGGGCGCCAATCCGCCTGCCAATGCGGACGAACTCGTAGCTCAACATCTGAATTCAATCGCAACCCCTGCCGTCCGGGCCGGCCTCAAGACCCGCGTGGTTCAGGGTCCCGTGGAATACAAGATCCTGATCGGCGGCACGGGAACTCTGGACGGCAAGGCCCAGATGGCTTCCGACGGTAAAAAGCTCATTTTCATGATGAAATTGCCCAACAACGTATACTACGGCGAACAGTTCGTCTTTGACGGCGACAAGGATAAGGTTGCCTTCTCGACCGCCCAGCAATCCCGATCTTCACTCGGGAATTTTGTGTTCGTGCAAGATGCGGTGATCCGCGAAGGACTTCTAGGCGGCGTACTCTCGACGGCATGGCCCCTGTTGGACCTTAACGAACGCAAGCCCAAACTAAGCTTTGAAGGTCTGAAAAAAATAGACGGCCAGGACCTTTACGAACTTCGTTATCGCCCCCACAAGAACAGCGATTTGGAGATCAGCCTCTATTTCGATCCGCAAACCTATCGCCACGTGGAGACCGTCTATAACTACACCACATCCTCAAGTTTCGCGAATCTGGCGCCATCGACCGCAGTGGGTGTCTCGCCCAGCTCCGGCGGGAGGGGCGGTAGTGTTAGTGGAGGCACGCAAGGAGCAGGCGGAACAGCAGAAACGGCCGCCGCCCGGCAACTGCCGAACCGCTATCGCTTGCAGGAAAAATTCAGCGACTTCAAGACCGTGGATGGCGTTACCCTGCCGACTCAAGAAGATATTCAGTTCTCCCAGGAACTGCAAAATGGCCGCACCACGCTCTGGGACTACGATTTGAAAGGGCTCGAGATCGCGAACAACATGGGGATTGACGCGAAGAACTTCGAAGTCAAATAAGAAGTGAAATAGAAGTGAAACGAAATCGGACGCATTAACCAGATCGGCGATCCCGATGCCTTGAGCCAACCAGTGCTAAACTCGTCTGATTATGGCTGAAGGGCGTTCGCGGATCTGGATATGGTTTCTGGTGGGCGGCGGATTGTTTGCTCTCTTTGCAGCGGCCGTCGTCACTCTTGTCTACCTTAGCTTTAGCGGCAGCAGCGACGAAGAATCGTTTTCCGGCTTCGGCCCCAAGATCGCCGTGGTCGAACTCGATGGCGTAATTTTCTCTCCCAAGCAGATCGTGCCCCAGCTCAAGAAGTTTGCCGATGACGATTCCGTCAAGGCCATCATTATTCACGTGAATTCTCCCGGCGGCGGCGTGGCCGCATCCGAGGAGATTTACCGCGAAGTGAAGCGCATCCGCGACGAGAAGAAAAAGCGCATCGTAGCTTCGATTGAAACCGTGGGCGCAAGCGGAGCCTATTACGTGGCCTCGGCCACCAACAAGATTTATGCCGACAAAGGCAGCGTCGTCGGCTCGATCGGCGTGATTGCCGAGTGGGTGAACTATGGCGAACTGATGCGCTGGGCCAAGCTGAATCCGATCGTGCTGAAATCGGGCGAGTTCAAAGACACAGGCAACCCGACCCGCGAAATGACGCCGGCCGAGCGTGTATACATGCAGGGGCTGATCGATAACATGTACGGACAGTTCATCCGCGCGGTAGCTGAAGGCAGGCACGCGAAAGAAGAAGATATCCGCGCCATCGCCGACGGAAAAGTATGGACCGGTGAGCAGGCTGCGGACCTGAAACTCGTCGACCAGATCGCCGATTTTGAAGGCGCCGTGAAAGACACGGCCCGCGCCGTTAATATCTCCGGTGAGCCAAACCTGGTTTGGCCGCCGAAAGAAAAACGCTCAGGACTCGATCTGCTGTTCGGCGATGTTTCCGATTATTTGCCCACGCGGGAAAAGCTAATGGAGCAGCAGGTCGGGTTTTATTATCTCTGGAAATAGTTCGGAAGAAGTGCGGATGCAGTTACTGGTCCCAGTTTTCCAGTAAAATGCCTCCGCTCCCGAAAACTGACACTCGGGAACCGGGAACCGGTAACTGCACTTGCGCAGAACCCCTTAAATTTGAGAAGGTTATAAGCAGGCGAAGTGCAGTGACGGGGCGAAAGACTTCCGGCACTCAGATTCCCTCGAAGGGGACCGGCGCCAACGGAGCATAAAGGCTTATGACGAAGGCTGACCTGATCGAAGAAGTTTCCCGGCTGGCGGAACTCACCCGCAAAGACAGCGAAGTGATTGTGGATACGATCTTTGACAGCGTAGTGCGGTCGCTGCGCGTGGGCGACAAAATCGAAATACGCGGCTTCGGCAGTTTCCGCACGCGGCAGCGCAAGCCGCGCGTAGGCCGCAACCCGAAAACCGGCGACCGCGTCGAGGTTCCGGCCAAGAAGATCCCATTTTTCAAGCCCAGCAAGGAATTGAAAGATCTGGTCAACAACAGCGCGACGCCGGATGTGGCGCCCGCAGCGCCGCCGGCCCCAGCATCGCCCGGCACTCATTAAGGACCTCTGTCCGGGACGAAGGCACGAGACCAGCCAGGGCCCGTAGCTCAACGGTTAGAGCAGCAGACTCATAATCTGTTGGTTCCTGGTTCGAATCCAGGCGGGCCCACCAACATCCAGAGTGTGCTCAATAAGTTCCGCAGGCAATGGGCCAGTCTCATCGTTCTCCTCCGTACCCTTCGAAGGCGGGGCAGAGCGTCCACTCTCCCAGAAGAATCTTGATGACGTTTGGGACTTAGCCTGGGTTCCGGGCAGACTAGGGTGACTGTCAATGCTTCGGATCAAGATTCACAATGTTAATCCTGCCACCGTCTCCGTCGATGATATTCGCCGCCACTCAGGCCGCCGAGGTCAGTCACAACGGCGACAATCAGAATCAGTAAGTTAACGCCAGCTATAGGCTGTCGTGTATTCGCCATCCACGCAAACACCGAGGTGGTGAGGGATTGCTCGCCAGGAACCGCTGGCGGGTAGCCGACCTATTTCGGCTTGTCGGGCGCTATCTGAACCTGAATGGCGGGAATCTTGTCGGACTTTGTGGTGTCCACGGTGACTACTCCGTAACTGTCGTAGCTGCCATTCGCGTTTCGCGCTCGGACGGTTCGCGTGGACTGCGCTCCGGACGGGTCGGTGCGCATGATGTCAGTGGTTAATATCATCACTTGCAGACCGGACCCCGGATCGCCAGGGGGAGCCTGCTCCACTTGCTGGGAGGTGATTTGCTGGCCAGACGAGCTCGTGTGCTGGACGCTGGTTGCGCGCCCAACAAGGTGCAGGCTGCCGTCCCCAACTGCTCCGGGGACAGCGACGGAATAGGTTTCAACCGCGTCGCGTATTTCTCCGGGGGCGCCCTCGGATTCGTTAGTAACGGTACGAGAGACTTCGCCGAGCTTGCCCTCAGAGTCAGGGAGGGAGATGCGTTCCTCGGTGCTGCGGTTATTACCCTCTTGCTTCGTAGTAGTGTGGCGGATTTCACCCACTTGCCAATTTCCGTTGCCGTCGGGGAGCAGCGTCGTTTTCTGAGTTGCAACCGTGTCATTCGCGCCCCGTTCGCGGCGCTCCTGCACTTTCGCAGCAGGAACCAGACCGCCATCGGCGCCCGGGAGCATCACCGTGGTTTTCGTCTCCTCCACATTCGCGCTGGTTTGTTTCGTCTCTTCAATCTGGCACCGAACCGGTTGAAGATTGCCGTTGACATCGGGATCCGAGGTGGTGCGTACTAAGTTCGATTCGCCTCCGGGGAGAGTGCGCTTTTCTTCTTCGATTACCTCCACTAGCGTTCTTGCCCCGTCAGCATCTCGATCGAACGTGCGGGTGGTGGTTCGCACGGTGGTAGCGTCCACTTGCACCGTCTTTTTTTCGATATCCTGGTAGGGTTCGAAATGTCCGTCCGACCCGCGGTGCTGAACCGATTGCTTGTCTGAAATGCTATTGTCGCTCTGGGTGTGGCTTTCAACGGTGAGTGTGGAATTTATACTGTCGGTTTGCGACTCGGTTGCTTGCGCCCAAAGGGCGAGATTAGAACAAAAACATACCCCAATCGCGAGTAGCATGAACTGGCTTAAACGCGCAGCACGGGACAGGCGATCATGACCGTTGCCACCTAAACGGCCGGCGTGTACTGATCGCCCATGTTCATCTCGTCCGGAAATACCTTTAGGCGGCACGTCCATATTCTCTCCCTGCGGATCTTGGGTGTCTAGCGATTGCTGTAAACAGATGGCATGAGAAGGCCGGTCTCCGGCGGGATGCTGTACGCTCTGACCGGCACAAACAAGCCCGACTAGCGCGTGGATGCCCATGTCGTAAGATTAGTCGAGATAAGCCTTTCCGACGGAAAGTGTCTCCCACGACACAGTCGACTCAACCAGAATGTGCGGCATTCCAAACGCGCACCCGCTCAAGGCTGGCCACGAACGGTTTCAAAGCTCCATAGAGGAGTACCGCAGCGAGCGCACATGCGACAGAGGTCACGATCACCAGCGAGTATCGCACGGCGTCGTCGCTTCGAAACACGTATTGCGTTAATGCTCCCACCGCGGTAGGTCCGATTCCAAGCCCGATGAGGTTGATGGAAAACAAATACACAGCCGAGGCCTGTCCGCGCATGGTGGCCGGCATCATCTGCTGAATCGCGGCGGGGGCGATGCCGAACGGAGCGGCCGCCAGTGCGCATCCGGGAACCAGCCAAATCGTGGCCCAAGTCGCAGAGGGCGCCAGGTACAAAAGACAGTTGACGGGCAGCCAGACTAATCCGATCAGCACACCTACGAACAAGGTCGCGTTGCCTCGGCCGCGTTTGCGCAAGTAATCAGCGAACCGTCCAGCACTGACGATTCCAATGCAGCCAAAGACCGCGACGCAGGAACCGTAAATTACGCCGGTGGTCCCAATGGTCCAGTGAAAGTGTCGCCGATAGAATTCCGGCACCCAGGCGGCGCTCGCGTATGAAGAGAGCGCGAGCAGGCCAAAACCAAGATTGTGCAGCAAGAACGTCCGCCGGTTTTCGAAGATGTATGAGAATACCTGCCTCATCGGAACAGTCGACCGTCGGCTAGCTCCGCGGTGTACGGCAGGCTCGTTCACTGTGAAAAGTAGCGGTGCGACTGCAATGCCGGGAAGGCCAACCAGGAGAAAGATGATCTGCCAGGGATGCACAACTCCGAGCAGGGGAATCGTCCACATGGCCTGAGTCGATGCATAGGCAACCACCAGTCCGCCCAGCAAGTAAGCCATGCCAGAGCCAACGTAGATGCCCATCGAGTAGACGCTAAGGGCCGTAGCCAGCCGCTCGCGAGGAAAATAATCAGTGATCAGCGAATAGGCAGCCGGAGAAAGCGCGGCTTCTCCCACGCCGACGCCCATGCGCAGCAAAAGCATGGTTTCGAACGTTTGCGCCAGTCCGCAGCTGGCTGTGAACACGCTCCACAGTACCAGGCCGGTCGCGATGATCAGTCTGCGGCTGTAAACGTCGGCCAGCCTGCCGAGAGGGATTCCGAAGAATGTGTAAAACAGTGCGAAGCTGAATCCCATCAGCAAACTCATCTTAGCGTCGCCGATGTGTAAGTCGCGACGAAGCGGGCCGACCAGCAGACTGAAGATCTGGCGGTCAATGAACGAGAATGCGTACAGAAGTGTTAGGACTCCGACGACGTACCACGCGTACCGCAATGAATGCGCGGTAGAGTCAGCGGTGGTCTGAGCAGCGGCGGTTGTGGCTTCGGTTTGCGTGTTAGAGGGCATCTTTTTGTAATTTAGTTTGCTTCAGATGATTGACGGGATCAGCAGTTCCGTCTGTCCGGGGTTAGAGCAAGCCGCTGCTCCAAACAGCAGTCTGGAAGTAACCTCACAGTGATCGAGCCGCTTGTTCGCCTTTTCGCTCTTTTTCATCTCTGATTCCTCCATCAGAAGCAGGATTCGGCAAGTTAATGAACCGCTTCGA
>PMSZ01000547.1 GCA_003168235.1 Acidobacteriaceae bacterium | reverse complement strand
CCAGGTTGACTTGCAGCTCGCGCACCTGATCGCCAGCAATGTGCACGTCGCTGAGCTTGCCGACCCCGGTGGTGATGGCGTAGGAAGTTTTGTTGTTGGCAACCAGCGTGTCAACCACGGCGCGGGCTCGATTGACCGCTTCGCGAGCGCTCGGCTCGAGAATGACTGGGCGTTTTTCGACGGCGACTTCGCGCACCGCCTCGAGGGTCAGATCGTTTCCGTTAACGTGCAAAGCTTGCAAGAGCAGTTCCTTGTTTGCGGCTCTGGAGTCGAATTTTATTACTTGCCTTGTAACGACACCTTGAAGGGATACAGCGTTGCCGTCATCAAGTTCTTCCTTACGGCCGGATCATCGTTCATGATCTGGCGAGCCGTTTCTTCAGATTCGGCGCGAAAAATGGCAAGACCCATCGTGCTTTCATCGGTATTCAAGGTGCGACCGACCAGGATTATGACACCTTTGCCATTGAGATCCTGCAGATAGGCGAAGTGTTCAGCCACCACGGCCTGTTCCGACGCGGTCGGGCCGGTGCGAAGCAAATCTCCTCGCACGAGCTGTAGTTTGTAGAGAAACTCTTGCATCGGACGTCTTCCCTATCTCCCCAGTGCGGCGCGGAATACCTTCAAATATTTTTCCGGCAGCGCACGCGGTTTCATCTTGGAGCCGGCGACGATGTGGGTGGTCTCACCCTCGGCCAGCAACTCGCCGGTTTCAGCATGACGTAGCTTGTAACCGAATCGAATCACTTTTTCGCGAACATGTTTCAAGTTCGTACGCACGACGACCTCGTCATCATAGTGCACGGGCGCCTTGTAGCGGCACTGGGCATCGACGACAGCGATAAAACAGTCGTCTTCGCGCTCCATATCTTTATAACTGAAGCCGAGCTGGCGAAGGAGTTCGACCCGTCCAACTTCAAACCAGATGAAATGATTGGCATGGTAGACGACGCCCATCTGATCGGTTTCGGCGTAACGCACGCGAATGCGGGTCTCATTCACGGTCGGTTTGTGAATCGCACCGGGCCTAGCACCGGGCGTATTGGGTATTGACGAGTTGGGCATCGATGAGTGCGGCCGGGTCATCGGCCCGTCCACTTGGGTTTGCGCTTTTCGAGAAACGACTCGATACCCTCGCGAAAATCGGCGCTCTCGCGGATTCCGGCATTTTCGCGGATGGCGGCCTCAATCTGCGCGTCGAGTTCGGCGCGGGCGTGCTCGGTGAGCAGGCGCTTGGTCTGGAAAAGCGAGAGCGGACTGTTCTCCGCCAACTGCAGCGCCAGTTCGCGAGCCCGGTCGAGCAATTTTTCAGCAGGAACGATCTCATTGATCAGGCCCAGTCTCAGGGCCTCCGCCGCGTCAAACAGGCGCCCAGTGAGCAGCAGATCGCGGGCAATCTTTTCTCCGACCTGGCGTAGAAGAAACGTGGCGACAATCGCAGGCACGAATCCGATGCGGACTTCGGTGTATCCAAACTTCGCTTCAGGAATGGCCAGGGTGAAATCGCAGAGCAGCGCGAGCCCGGTGCCACCGGCGATCGCCGCGCCGTTGACCGCGGCAATCGTCGGCTTGGGAAATTCGTAGAGCGACCGGAACAACGTGACCATCGTGCGCGAGTCTTCGAGATTTTGCTCGCGCGTGCGGCCAATCAGCGTTTTGAGGTTGTCGAGATCCATGCCCGACGAAAACGCCTTGCCGGCGCCGGTGAGGACCAGGACGCGCGCGTCGGAGTTTGTCACTTCCTCCAGCGCTTTGATGAGATCACCGATCAGTTCGTAGCTGATGGCGTTGCGCTTATCGGGCCGGTTGAGGGTAAGGGTGGCGAGACCGCAGTCGAAGGCGAGTTGAACCGTTTTGTAGCTCATTGTGAAGCCGGGGCAGCCAGGAAACGATTGAGTATACAAGAGGTTGAGGGTCGGCGGTCCAGGCAGACGCGCACAGCCGGGAGGGTGCGCACCATACTAAAGATGAAACCCACTCTTTCGCAAGAGAGTGCGAAAGAGTGGGAGGTACGGCTAGCAGGCGGTGTAGGGGACGTAGTTACTCCAAATCTCGTCGACAAAGATCGCGACCGTCGATCCACAAACGGATTCGTTCACGGTAATTACAACCTGATTGTTGTAGGACGAAGGATTGGTGGACCAGTTCGGGTCCCAACTATCAATGGTTGGCGCTTCCGAGCAGTCGCAGGTCCTTGCCTGATTACCGGCAGACGCCGGGCCGAAATAGCTGCCATTGATTGTGACCTGCATTCCCGAAGTGATCAGGCAAAGACTGGAGGTCTGATCGGGAATGTAGGTGCAGGTTCCGGCGACGATGCTCGTAATCACCGGGCCGAGGGCGGTGTAGGGAATCGCGTTGGAATATCCGCCGCCAACGGTTTCCAAAGTCAAGCTGGCGTTGGGATTCACGTTATTCACCGTGGCAGTAACCTGGGTCGACGACCAGTGCACCGTGGTTGCCGTTAGGCAATCGCACAAGATGATGACACCGCCAGGAGATCCAAAATTTGTACCCCTGACCGTGAGCGTCATCCCGGGCGCAATGCTGCACAGTTTGGCGCTGCTCCCGACGTTGTACGTGCAGGCAGTGCCCTTGACGGTATCCCGGACGGTGACGCTGGTGATGGCGGGAGATTGCGCGAGCGCCGTGGAAGCAAGGAGCGACGCGAGAGCGACCAGACAGAGCAAACGAAGTGACTTCACGGAAATTCCTCCTGTGGACTGCGACCGCGGTCACCGGAGCGGAAGGAACCGCAGGCAAAGCCGCCAGCGAGGTGGTCGTGGTCCTCGATTCCTCACCCAGTTCCGCATAAACCCGTCACTAATGAAAGTGCGAGGCGACCATAATATCCGGTATGAATCAAGGCAATCTGTTCAATATTGACCAACGCGCGGAACGGACCTGACCGCTAGCCCCGTGAGAGCCCGTATCTGGCGGCGATTTCGGCGGTAGCCCTGAGGAGGACGCCGAGAGGCTTGAGGGGCGGTAATTGGACGCCGCGGCTGTGCAGGGTCTCGACAACAGTCTCGGTGGGAATATTGCCGACGAGGTCATCCTGCGCGAAAGGGCATCCACCCAGACCGCCGATGGCGGAATCGAAGCGGCGACAACCGGCTTCATAGGCGGCCAGGATCTTGGCAGCAGCCTCGTCGGGCCGGCTGTGCAGATGAACTCCGATCTCTAGATGATCGTACTCGGCGAGCACTGCGGAAACTACTTCGCGTATTTTTTCCGGCGGCGCCATACCTACGGTGTCAGCCAGAGAAATCGTGCGAATCTCTTGTAACTCCAGCAAGCTGACAGCTGCGACAACTTCGTCGACACTCCAATCGTCGCCGTAGGGATTGCCGAAGGCCATCGAAATGTAGACGACGGTATCGAGTCCGGCCTCGTCGGCTTTCTTCTCGATCTTTTCCAGTTCCTCGATCGCGTCCTCCAGAGTCTGGTGCTGATTGTTCTGCAGAAACGTCGGCGAGATCGAGTATGGAAACCCTAGCGTGCGCACGGCCTCGGTCGCGATTGCCCGCTGCGCGCCCTTTTCGTTGACCACGATGCCGATGATTTCCACATCGTCGGGCGGGTCAAGTTCTTTCAGAACTTCCTCGGAATCCGCCATCTGTGGCACAGCGTTGGGCGAAACGAAGCTGACTGCATCGATATGCTTGAACCCAGCGGAAATCAGGGCCTGAAGATAATTCGTCTTCAGATCGGCAGGGATCTGCCCTTTGAGGCCTTGCCAGGCATCTCGGGGACACTCGATGAGTTTGACTGACTCAGGTATATTCACCACGGAGACACGGAGACGCGGAGAAAACCAAACTTTTTCATAAAACCTTTCTTACTATGCCGCCCTTTACCAGCATTGCTACGTTGAAGTTAATGATTAAACCAACGCGCTTGTGAGTTAGCTTCAGATAGGTGAGCAATTGCGCATCATGGACCGGCAGGAGGTGCTCTGCGCATTTCAGTTCGAGAATGACTTCATCTTGGACGATGAGATCTAACCGATACCCGCAGTCCAGTTTGACGCCCTTGTATTCGATCGGTAGCGACACTTGGCGTTGAAAGGCCAGGCCATGCAGGCCCAGTTCCCGGCACAGGCCCTCTTCATAGGCAGATTCGAGCAGGCCCGGACCTAGCGCACGATGTACCTCTATGGCTGCTCCAATGATCTTCTCGGTGAGCTCTTCATGAAGAAGTTTGCTCCGTGCCTCCGTGTCTCCGTGGTGAATCACGTTTGCAGCACTCCCACCTTAAACTCCGGTACTTCCGGATTCAGCGATGCTGCTTCCAGCGCCTGCGTGATGGCTTGCCGCGTCTCCATTGGATCGATGATCTTGTCGATCCACAACCTCGCCGCGCCATACCGCGGATCCGTCTGCTCGTCGTAGGTTTTCTTCGTCGTATCGAAAAGCTCTTTTCTTTCTTCGTCGCTTAACTTCTTGCCGCTGCGCTCCAGTTGTTTCACTTTGATCTCCACCAGCGTGCCGGCGGCGGCATCTCCGCTCATCACCGCATATTTCGCGGTCGGCCAGGCGAAGACGAAGCGCGGATCGAATGCCTTGCCGCACATGGCATAGTGTCCGGCGCCGAAGGAACCGCCGACGATCACGGCAATTTTCGGCACGACGGAGTTCGACACCGCATTCACCATTTTTGCTCCCGCCTTGATGATGCCGCTCCACTCCGCATCGCGGCCGACCATGAATCCATTGACATCATGAAAGAAAACCAGCGGGATTAAATTCTGGTTGCAGTCCATGATGAATCGAGCCGCTTTTTCGGCAGACTCGGTATAGATAACTCCGCCGAATTCGACGCGCTTGTGGCCTTCGTGGTCGGTCTGCTGCGCGTGGAGTTTCTGATTCGCGACAATGCCTACGGCGAAGCCTCCTATGCGGGCGTAGCCGCAAATCAGCGTCTTGCCGTACTCGGGTTTGTATTCATCGAAGCGGCTCTCGTCGACAATCCGCGCCAGAATTTCCTTCATATCATACGGACGCGCGGGCGAAGCGTCGTAGGCGCCGTAAATTTCTTCGGCTGGCATCGCGGGGTCGACCGGCTTTTTGCGGTCCCACAGCGATTGGCGCCGGTACCCCCATTTTTCGATCAGCGAACGGATGCGCGCCAGACAGGCTTCGTCATTGGGTTCGCGAAAATCGACGGTGCCGCTGATGGCGGAGTGCATGGCAGCTCCGCCTAATTCTTCGGCGGAAACTTTTTGCCCGATCGCGGCTTGCACAAGTGCCGGACCGGCGAGAAAAAGACCGCTGCCGTCGGTCATCAGCACGTGGTCGCACATCACGGGGAGGTATCCTCCGCCAGCGACGCACATGCCCATGATGGCGGCAATCTGCGGAATGCCCATCGCCGACATGACCGCATTGTTGCGGAAGACGCGGCCAAAATCATCGGTATCGGGAAAAACATCTTCTTGCAATGGAAGAAAAACTCCGGCAGAGTCGACAAGATAAATCGTCGGGATGCGATTTTCGATAGCGATGTTTTGCGCGCGGATCACTTTTTTTGCAGTCATGGGGAAGAACGCACCGGCTTTCACGGTGGCGTCGTTCACGATCAGCATGACCATGCGGGTATGAATGCGGGCGAGGCCCGTAATCACGCCGGCCGACGGCGCTCCGCCCCACTCTTCGTACATCTTGTGCGCCGCGTAGAGGCCAAGCTCGAAAAATGTCCCGGGGTCGGCGAGCAGGTTGATGCGCTCGCGCGCGGTGAGCCGCGATTTAGCGTGCTGACTCTCGATGGCCTTGGCGCCTCCGCCTTCGCGGATTTTTTCTTCTTCGTTGCGAATCTGGGCGACCAGATCGGCCAGCGAGCGCATGTTGGATTCGAAGCGGAGGGAACTGGGATCGAGTTTGGTCGCGAGGACGTTGTTGATGCCGAGTGCCGTCGAATCGTTACGTGCGGGCATAAGAGACTACGAAACTCTTTACTATACCAGCGGGGCGCCGGCCAGGGATTTGCCGTTCAATCGCTCGGTTCGATGCTTTGCTTAATTACTTAGCTTGATCGCCTCGGCGACCGCATCGTCAGCGATTGCGTCGATCAATCCAATTTCCAACGCTTGCGCGGCCGAGATTTTTTCCGCAGTGATAAACAGCTGGAGCGCTCTTCCCTTTCCGATCAGGCGCGGTAGGCGCTGCGTGCCTCCCCAGCCGGTGATGAGGCCGAGTGCGGCGCCGCGATGTCCGAAGACAGCGCGGGGAGTGGCAATGCGGCGGTGACAGGCTAGCGCCAGGTCGAGGCCTCCGCCCATGCAGTGGCCTTCGACGGCAGCGACGGCGGTCGCGGGATAAGCGGCGATTGAGTTCATCAACGTTTGGCCAACGGAAGAAAATTCGTACGCTTCAGCGGCGGTGAGTGCGGCGATCTCGTTAAGATCGGCGCCGACGGAAAAAAATTCGCGATTGCCGGTGATGATGAGCGGAGTCGATTGCTGCCGGAGTTCTTCGATACCGGCAGTCAGCGCGCGGATGCAAGCGCGAGTGAGGCGATTGGTGCCATCAGGCGAAGTCAGGCGGAGGATAGTTGCGGTTCCGCGGGATTCTATCCGGAAGAAGTCTGAAGGCACGAGAACATGATGCATCATTGCGCGGCTTCAAGCTCTAAGGGAAACTCGGGAATGCGANNCGGATGAACTTGACGATGTTGTCCATGGGAGTGCCGGGCTGAAAGATTCCGGCTACTCCGATTTTCTTGAGGCCTTCGATGTCCTGGTCGGGAATGATGCCACCGACCAGCACCAGCACGTCGTCCATATGGTTTTGCTTGAGAAGGTCCATCACGCGCGGGACGATGGCATTGTGCGCGCCGGAAAGAATCGAGAGACCGATGACTTGAACATCTTCCTGAAGCGACGCGTTGACCACCATCTCCGGCGTCTGGCGCAGGCCGGTGTAGATGACTTCCATGCCGGCGTCGCGCAGCGCGCGAGCGATCACTTTAGCGCCGCGGTCATGGCCGTCGAGACCTGGCTTGGCGACGAGAACGCGGATTTTCTGCTCAGCGGCCATCGGAACCATTTAACCACAGAGCGCGCCGTAAGCACAGAAGCGGCGCGCCGGCCGCCGCAATTTCCAATCTGCTTATGCGTCTGCTATCATTTCCTTGACAATTCAAACCAGCGCGCGCCAAGCGTGCTTCCACTCCTCAGTAGCTCAATGGCAGAGCATCCGGCTGTTAACCGGAGGGTTGTAGGTTCGAGTCCTA
>PMSZ01000105.1 GCA_003168235.1 Acidobacteriaceae bacterium | reverse complement strand
GGGCGGGCGCCCTCGCCCGCCAACCGCCGGCAACTCGGCCGCAAGAATTCGTATCGCTCGCTATCGACAACTTCGCAGAACTAAATTCGCTTCAGGGGCTGGATTGTCCCTACTCACTCGTTTTTCTTCTTGCTGCTCCCCGGCAGAGCCGCCGGATTTTCATGCACTCGCTCGCGGAACCCACCCTTCATCCCGCGGGCCAAGCCGATCGCCGATTCTCCAAACTTGTCGCGCAAATGATCCGCCGCCGCAAGCGCCTTCTGCCAGCGCGCGTCGCGTGAGGGCTCCAGCAAATCCATCTGCCCGGGTCCAGATTCGAAATTCGACGCCTGCACTCCCAGCAGCCTCACCGGAGCTCCCGCTTTCCAGTTCGCGAAGAACAACCGCCGCGCCTGCTCGAAAATCTGATGGTCCATCTGCGTCGGTTCCTCCAGTGAATGCGCGCGCGTGATGGTTGTGAAGTCCTTGTAGCGCAATTTCAGCTGCAGCGTGCGCGCAAAATATCCGCCCTCGCGCAGCCGCCGTCCCACCATCTCGCTAAGCCGCATCAGTGTGGACCGCAAACGCTCGGCATCTCCCGTATCTTCATTGAACGTGTGCTCGTGGCTGATCGACTTCGCATCGACATTCTCTCCCACCGCGTTGTCGAACCATCCGCCCGCATCCAAGCCGCGCGACTTCCCCGCCAGCGCTAGTCCCCACTTTCCGAACCGCTGTTCCAGATCGCGTTCCTCCAGCCGAGCCAGATCGCCCACCTGCCGAATGCCGAGCGCGTGCAGTTTCTGCTCCATCACCTTGCCGACACCCGGAATCGCGCCAACATCAAGCGGCGCCAGAAACTTCGCCTCCTGCCCCGGCAACACCCAAAGCACGCCGTTCGGTTTGGCTTTGGCCGACGAAACTTTCGCCACCAGCCGCGATGTCCCAATCCCAATCGAGCAATTCAATTGTGTAGCCGACTTCATCGCCGCATGAAGCGCATGCGCTGATCGCAACGGACGCCCATGCAGCCGTTCCGTCCCCGTCATGTCGAGATAAGCCTCGTCCACCGACGCCATCTCGACCAGCGGAGAAAAGTGGCCGAGCACTTCGTGCACCTTGGCGGAATACTCGCGGTAACGCTCCGGATGCCCATTGACAAAAATCGCCTGCGAACAAAGCTTCGCCGCCGTCCGCAGCGGCATGGCCGAATGCACGCCAAACTTTCGCGCCGCATACGATGCCGCCGAGACCACTCCCCGTTCGTCGCGCTGCCCGCCCACCACAACCGGCTTCCCTTTCAAAGAAGGATCAAACAATTCTTCGACCGAGACAAAGAAGGCATCCATGTCTACGTGGAAGATGGTGTGTGGCGAGGAGGTGGTCATTGGCGTGCGGGGTGCCTTCGGGAAGTGTACCGCGAGAAGCAGTCCCCACGAATGAAGGGCGCGCCTGAAATAACCGTCAGGCTAGCGGATCGAGCGACATTCGCACTGGAAGTAGCCGTCTTGCTCATCTTGTGTTGCCCTTCGGGCTGAAATCAGGCGGATGCGTCTAGGTGCGGGGCTTAGTTGAGTGGTATATCCACTTCCGAGTAGCTGCCGGGTTTCGCACCGGCCACTACCGAAGCAATCTGGTCAAGGTAACGCCGCACAACGCGCCATGTCGAATTGCCCAGCACGACAATCGCTATCTGTCGGCTCGTCAAATTTTGCTGATAGCGGATTCCTTTATCGGTCGTGAGTAAAAGGTCGAAGCCCGCGGCCTCAGCTACATTGAGCAGTTCGCCATTGAAATTGTGTGCCAACCACGCTCTACTGCCTCGGTAACTTCGTGGTCCGCAAGAGATCGGGCAATACCGCTTGGGGTGCCATGGACGAAAAGTATGCGCATCAGCGAGGACGCGCATCAGTCAAAGCCGGTGCGCAAGTTGGAACCGTTGGGGAGTCGAGGCTGCGGGCGGCAAACTCAAACACAGATTGAATCTGCTCCCGCGTTACGTGAAACTGCTCGATTATTTCCTCGATCGTCGAACCGGCCTCAGGGTTTTCAAACACTGTAGACACGGGCATCCTTGTGTTGCGAAATACCCACGCGCCGCTGCGTTTGCCGGGAATGCTCTCCACGGCGGGGCATTGGGACCAATCGAGAGTTGCCATGTTCGACCTCCTCTTAATCTTAAACCTCTTACCACGGTTTGACGACAGCGTCACGTAAGGAAAGAACCCTATGCCAGTTGCTCCCACCCCACATCAAGCGCGGCTCCCAACTTCTTCCATGTGCTCACAGAGCCGGTTTTTCGCTTGGTCTCAATCGCCGCGATCAGCGCCCGCGAAACCTTCGACTTCTTCGCAAGCCGCTCCTGGGTAAGTTTCCGGTACTCACGCCAAATGCGGAGCGCGGCCTCTCCCCTCAGCCCGCGCTCGGTGATCTCCAGCGGTATGAGCTCGTCCTCGCCATCTTCTAGGCGCGCCTTTGCGGCATCGTACGCCTTCACGTCGGCCAGCATTTCCGCGTCTTCCATTAGCTTCCGCAGATGTTTCATTCGATTTTTGCAGCGGGGCTTCGTTCGTGCCTATAATCTATCACTGCGTCACGTGACCAGGTTCCCGGAAGACGACACGCAGCCAGAGGCAAATCCAATGAAGCGCATACTAAGAATTACCGTCCTGACATTGGGCTTAGTGGGCACTTACGTGGGGGTGGCTGCCGTGCCGCAGGTTCCCGCACAGGACAAAGACTCGATTCCAATTTGTCCCCTGCCACAACCCGTAGGAAACTGCAGGCCATCAATATAACGTGTAAAGAACTTTATAGACCGCGCGTCCCTTGCACTTCTTCCTAGGGCGGTGCGTTGGGCTGTCTGCCCGAGAATCCACAAGCTCCTTGTGACATCTGACCTTGCCTTCCACTCAAAATCAAGCCATGATGGTCAAGGCGAAGCAGTTTAGTTAGCCCGGAGGGCAGTGAGCGCAAGTCCTTTGTTGTCTAGATTTTGCATATAAACCATTTGCAGTCTATTATTTGCACAGATTTCGCGCGGGGCAAATGCGCCCTACCCGCATGTTTTGTTGCAGATGCGAAAATATTGTAGGAGGGGGGGCCCCTCCCGACAAACAGCACTTTCGAGCCTAGAATCCGAACTGTGCAGAGGGCTGAGGCCGCGTCGCTGACGAAATTATTTCAGGCAGAAATCCACAGGATGACTCCACTGCAGCACCGATGATTCCCAACCCGCTCGCCCTCATCGCCGAGATCACGCATCGCTGCCCGCTGCACTGCGTCTACTGTTCCAATCCCCTGGAGCTGGCCGCGGTAAGCTCCGAGCTTTCCACCGCAGAGTGGATCGACGTTCTCCAGCAGTCCGCCAAGTTGGGAATGCTTCACGCGCACTTCACGGGCGGCGAACCTCTGGCGCGTCCGGACCTGACCGAACTCATCGCCGGAGCGCGCGCTGCGGGGCTCTATACCAACCTCATCACTTCCGGCCTCGGACTTGCCGAAACGCGATTGCAGGCGCTGGTCGAGGCCGGACTCGAACACATCCAGGTAAGCTTTCAGGATTCGCGCGAGGACTCGGCCAACTGGATTGCAGGAGCCAAAGCGCACGCCCACAAAATCGAATTGTCGCGCCTCATCCGCCGTCACAAAATCGCGTTCACCGTGAATCTTGTGGTTCACCGGCAGAACATCGATCATCTCGACGAGATGATCGCTTTCATCGAACAGCTTGCGCCTGAGCGTATGGAGATCGCGCACACCCAGTATTACGGCTGGGCATTAAAGAATCGAGCCGCACTGCTGCCCACGCGGTCCCAGCTCGATAAAGCAGTCG
>PMSZ01000043.1:2849-4221 GCA_003168235.1 Acidobacteriaceae bacterium | reverse complement strand
GCGCCCAAATCAAATGCGATCGTCGGTATTCCTGCGGTGTTCCCAGTCGCCTTAGCAACTGCACTTTTCGCTGCGCCGGGCGGGCCAATGAAAATCAGCCCATCTGCTTCGTTATCCTGCATCCACGTGAGCATCGTCCCGGTCATCTCAGTTTTCACACCGGACAAGTCCGTGCCGGTGCCCGCGAAGGCCTTCTCGATCTCATCGAGGAACACGATCACTCGTGGTGGATCCGTACCTGCGAGGATCGCCCGCAGAAACGACTTCGCATTTTCGCAGCCGCCGATATCCTCAAAGGTCTCTCCGCCCCGCCAGATCTTCAGACCGGGCGCCTGCTCGATGATCTGCCGCTTTCGCTCCCATAGCTGTTCGGCGTCGAGGCCCTGCTTTGACAGCGACATGGCGACAACCTGCTCCGCCGGAAAGGCAGCGAGGCCAATCAAGGCATCGACGGCACGCTGCATGTCCGTCGCGCTCAGCGGGCTCATCTCACCCGCCTCGGCCGTTTCTTGAACAATGCGCTCCAGCTCTCCGATGGATGGAAGCGGTTCGTCCAGCACCAGAACGTCCTGACCGAGCTCTTCGGGCAAGCTAGCGCTCGATGTCGTCAGTAAAACGAGCGTGCAACCGCGCGCCTTATATAGGTCTCGCAGATTCCAGACTCCCTGGGCCACCGCGGCATCTCCGTAATACCGGTGTGCGTTTGCCAGGAACAGGATCGAATCCTCGCCCAGCTTTTCACCGATCGCGAGCACAGCGTCCGGGCCAACGGAGGTTCCATCCGCCTCCCCCAGGATCGCTGAGGCTTGCCGCTTGCCAGCGTCATTAACTCCGACAAGCCCGCGTATGGCATCCCATTGGAGCGCCGCAGTTTCATCACAAGCGCCATTCAGAGTGGACAGGACGAGTTGGACTGAACTCGCCGGATCGGGCGTGCGCACCGCGATAAGCGGCGTTGACACTCGCCGAGCGGCCCGGAAGGCCTTGGCGAAGTCGGTTGTAGTTCGAATCACGGTGATCTCCTTTTGCTTGCAAAATGACCAAACGGGAGCTGATCGGCCATCTCAGGCCAGCGACCAGCTAAAGTGGGAAAGACATGACAAAAGCGGAATTCGTGGAATCGCTGGCAAATACTCTCAACCAGACCAAGAGCGACAGCGAGCGAGTCCTGGAAGCAGTGGTCGACGTGCTCAAGCAGGCTCTTCAGCGCGGCGAGAAAATAGACCTACGCGGTCTCGGTGTGTTCAAGGTCCGCGAGACCAAACCTCGCCAAGCGCGCAATCCGCGTACCGGTGAAGACTTATCGATTCCAGCAAAGAAGGCTGCGGTCTCTAAGCCCGGAAAGGAACTCTCCGCTCTTTTGAACACGTCG
>PMSZ01000043.1:0-2796 GCA_003168235.1 Acidobacteriaceae bacterium | reverse complement strand
CGCTGTTCAGATTCACAAATCCCCCGTGGTACGAAAGCGGCTCACAACGAAATAACCGGCTCAGCAGAGCGAGCGAATGGTTTGCGAGTGTTTGATTGATAAATGGATGTTGCCGTTCGAGCGCCTCTGCTGCGCTGCAACTTGGTTGTGAATCATCATCGAGCGCGGGATCGATGATTTCCGGGAAGAGCTCCGAAACTGCCCGTAGCCGGTCCGCCTTATGCTTGTTGAGGCGGTTCAGGGGCTGTCCCAGCACGAACTGGCCGCTGTCTGCGTTGTTGCCTATGTCCAGCCAGTACGGGATTCCGCACCATGAGCCGGTTACCGTCTCGTGAATCGTTGCTCTCGCGGCGCGCGAGTCTACACAGCCGATCACCAGATCGAAATCATTGCGTAGGTCGTGGCTCGCGTTGACGTGGTGTGGAACTGCTTCCCAGTCCAGGCCCCAGAACAGGTTCAACCGATTGATCAGGACTACGGACTTGAACAACCCGATCTCGCTCGCCGAGAACGGTTGACGGACGCAGTTAGTCGGCGAAATCCGATCCCCGTCCATTACGGTGACAGACAGGCCTGATGGGTGTCCATACGCAAGGAGCGCCTGGTGAAGGTGCGGTAGCCCGCTGATGACCGCACTCCCTGTTCCGCCGCAGCCCACCACTGCGACTTTCACGGTCCTCCGCAGCAAATGGGGAAGGATAGTATGCATTCAGTCCTCCCGGCCCTGCACAAACCCATCAAGTGAATCACCGCTCTTCACCAGAAACTCGCCAGGGAACTCTACCTCGCTCCCCGCCAAGTCCCGCCACAGTCCCAGGAAACCTTCTGGGTGTGCTGTCAGACGCGCGCCGATCGCGGCATGAGTGAATTCGCTCTCGAAGAACGCCTTTTCCCACGCCTTCATCGCTTCGAGGCACAGTTTCCCCGGTGCGCGCATACTGCCTTGGCACACCCGGCCGCCCGCGTCGCAGTTCCAATAGGGTGCAAACATCAACGGCGTGTCCGGTCTTGGCCGTTTATTCTCGGCTAAGGCGCGCACCGAAAGCTCTGATCCGCATACTTTGAACACCAACGCCGGTTGTGGAAAGACCTTGCCGTTCAGCGTCCGGCCGTCTCCCGAATCGTTAAAGAACATGGCCCGGCGTTGCTGTCTCATCCACCAAACGAGGATGTCTGGAGTGCGAGCGAGAACATTGGATGGAAGAATTTCTCGCGGCACGCTTCGTCCAAGTCCCTTTGCCAGTTGCTTTAGAAAGTCGACGGTGAGAGCCTCACCGGCGTCGAGATAAGGTGGACCGCCATCGGGAGAGTCCCTGGGCTCGTGCATCGTCGCGAACAATTGTTGGCCGTCCGAATACACCAAAATGGCCTTGGAAAGCCCAAAGCTTGAGTTGGAACCGAAGTGCGCTGACTTGGTCATGATCTCTTCTCCTCGTTTCCGCGGATCGCTTCCCAACCCGGAACCAAATTCAGCACGCGCCGCGCGGCGACGAGCGTATCCAGAACGCCACCCAAACAGTCGAATGCCTTCCGCGTGCTTTCCCGATCCGTCCCGTTGAGCGGAATCAGCGGCCAGGGCTCCGGTGTCAGCTCCAGCATCGATTGGCGCTCGTCGTCGAAACACGCCTCGATGGCATCGCCCAACTGGTAGATCGCCAGCAGAACGGGAACTGGAGGATTGCAATCGCAAAACAGTTCGCGGACGGGCTCCGGGATCTCCGGAAGCTTTACCCTGTCGGATACCCGCTTGAGTTCGAGAGTTGCTCTCAGCAGACGTGCTGCTCGGCTCTTGGGCGTCATCCGCGACAGCATGGCCTTCAGGCTCTTGCCGACCAGTGGCTTTCGTTTCATGCAAGGAGGCAGAATCTTGTTGCGATCCGGTAGCCCCGCACGCTCCTCGCCATCCGCCTCGGGTTCGTAATTGTCTTCGAGAATTGAGATGTGCTCTTCCGCGTCGCGGTCGTCGTAAANNCGAGGATGTTCATTTTCACAGAGGGCCAGGGCCGGCGCGAGATTCACGAATCCGCACGAGGACGCCTCCACGCAGAGAAAGATCTGCGAGCCGTCGGGCTCGTCTTCGCTCTCGCACCATTCATGCGGGTCCGTGGAAAGAGTCACGGAAAGTTCGAAGGCCTCGTCGATCTCGGATTCTCCGTGGCTCCGTACGAAGCGATCAAGCGTGCGCCGGAGGAACTTCGCGGGTTCCCCGGCGCATGCTTCCCAATCGGATGGATTCGCGATTCCGAGTTCGACCAGAATCGTGGCAAAGCGAGCCGATGCCGCGTCGCTGCCGAATGACGAATGGTGAAGAGCGACCCTATCGAGCCGTGGCACGTCCAGGCTGCGCCCCCGTGCAATTAGCCAGGGGGCACAAGCCCGGCCGGTGCCTTCGTGGCCGACCTCTTTCGGCCGTAGGTGTTGTGCTGGAGTGCTTGCGAGAGGATGTAGCAGCACTGCTGGAACTGCGGACATTGCTTAAACTCCCGAACGACTTCGCTGGTCTTACCGGTGTTGCCTTCAATCACTCGCCGAAGCCCTTCTAGGACCTTCTTCTTGGTCATCCCTTGGTGCCGATCGCTTTGGCGAAGTGATAGACAAGCTTGTTGCCGACAGCCTCCGGGCCGGTAAGAGCCGCCGTCGCAATTTCCGGATACGTGGCCGAAAACGCAGTCCGGACTTCGTCCACACTAAGTCGTGGGTTAGGATCCGGCTCACGGATCTCGTCGTAACGGAATTCTCGAACCATGGTTTCGATGGTCATGATGATTTTCAAACCTCCTTTCAGTCGGGATAAGA
>PMSZ01000022.1 GCA_003168235.1 Acidobacteriaceae bacterium | reverse complement strand
AGTTGTCGATGACGTAGTCGGCAGCTTTGATTTTTTCTGCTTCGGGCAATTGCGCGGCCATGCGGCGCTCGACCTCCTTGCGGGCAGCGCCGAGGTCTAACCGGTGGCGTGCTGCGAAGCGGGCGATGCGCTGCTCCTCCCTGCAGGTGACCACGATCAGGCGGTCGAAGCGTTTCGCCGCTCCCGCCTCGACGATGAGGGCAGCTTCCACGATGGCGACGGCGTGGGGATCCTGCCGCCCCATTTCTTCCATCCACTCCTCCTGGCTGCGAATCACCGCGGGATGCACGATGCGATTCAACTCCTGCACGCGGGAGGGGATTGCGGAAGACGATCCCGCCGAAGACGTGGCTGATCCAGACGTGTTTGACCCAAAGGCAGCCTCCGCCAGCTTGGAACGGTTCACGCTGAGATCGGGATTGAGAATTCCGCCGCCGAAATGGCGTACCACCTCGTTGTAAACGGCCTGGCCGGGCAGCATGAGTTGGTGGGCAATGCGGTCGGCCTGGACGAGGTGCGCGCCGAGGGCGACCAACATGTCTCCGACCACCGACTTGCCCGAGGCGATGCCGCCGGTGAGGACGCAGATGAGCATGAGGCCGCCAAGCCAGCAACGTTCACCACGGAGACACAGAAAGACGGAGAAAACCTAGCTTTTTCTTTCTTTATTTTTCTCCGTGTCTTCGCGCCTCCGTGGTGGGCTCTCATTCGGTGCTCAGGCGCGTGATAGTGCCGGCATGCGGCTGCCGCGACGCATCTTCGCGGCTTTCACCGTGTTGTACATCAGCATCGCGATCGTCAGCGGACCGACGCCGCCGGGGACCGGGGTCAGCCCTCCCGCAACTTCGGCCACTTCCGGATGCACATCGCCCACCAGCGTGGATCCCTTCGTGCGGAATGTTTCTTCGCGCTTTGCGTTCTTGTACAACGTTCCGCCGAACAGACGTTGGAAAACTGCTGCGTCTGTGACCCTGTCCGTGCCGACATCAATCACGGTTGCACCAGGCTTCACGAAGTCGCCTGTGATCATTCCGGCGCGCCCGATCGCGGCTACGAGAATGTCGGCGCGGCGGCAAACTTCGGGCAGATCGCGCGTCTTCGAATGGCAGACGGTGACCGTGGCGTTGGCATTGAGCAGCAGCATGGCGACGGGTTTGCCCACGATATCGCTGCGCCCAACCACGACGGCCTCTTGGCCAGCGATGGGGACGTGGCTGCGCTCGAGTATCTCGATCACTCCCGCGGGCGTGCATGGCACAAGGCCGGGGCGCTGCGTCGAGAGAAAGCCGACGTTGACGGGGTGGAATCCGTCGACATCTTTTGCCGGGTCGACCGCCATCAATATTCTTTTCGAGTCCATCTGTGGGGGCAGCGGCAACTGCACCAGGATGCCGTCGATCTCATCGCGGCGATTCAGGTCTTCGACCAGGGCAAGCAGTTCGGCGGTGGTCGCGGTTTCAGGCGGCGTATGCTGCTCACCGTAGATTCCAACTTCTTCGCAGGCTTTAACTTTGCCGCGCACGTAAATCTCCGACGCCGGGTTGTGGCCGGCGAGGATGACGGCGAGGCCGGGGCGCACTCCGGCGGCAGCCATGGTCTTTACTTCCACGGCCACTTCGCAGCGGATGTCGCTGGCGATCTTCGTGCCGTCGAGGATTCGGGCAGGCATATTCGCTTGGCTGAGATTCTATCGCATGGGCGCTGGGCGAAAGTAATATTCACCACAGAGGGACTCCAGTTCCTGTTCTTCTCTGTGACTCTGGGTCTCGGTGGTGAACGATTTGGGTTCGGGCGTACAATTCCCTTCATGATTGCCAAGGACTTGTTGGAAATTCTGGTCTGTCCGGCTTGCAAGCAGCCCCTCGAGTACCGGGAGAACCCGGAGAGCTTGAAGTGCAAGCAGTGCCGCCGGGTATATCCGGTGAAGGACGACATCCCCATCATGCTGGTGGACGAGGCAACCATCGAGGGCTAGCCGCCTCGGACCCAGTTCTCGAATCAGCAATCCACGATGGCAGATCTTGCTCCGAAGCGCTTGTGGGAGGGCAGCCTCGTTTGCTTAGGGACCAGACTTACACCCACTTAGGTTCGCACTGCTGCGCTTGCTGTAGGCATCTTTCTGTGAGACTCCGTAGTGCGGTTGCGCGAGGTGTGCGCCGAAGTGACAGTCTCTGTGTCTTTTTTTGGGACGCTGGGTTAGTCAACCACACCGGAGGGAAGTGTCGAGCTCTGTTAGGTGCACCCGCAACTTCCGATAATTGCAAGGGTTAATAAATCTAGAGTCGCCCGCCTTCCCTATTTGGGACAGAGGGCAGGTACGGCAGTCAAATTGCATGCAACTTGAATGGCTGCCAGTGAGTCTAATAGGCACAAAGCGGTCAAGGTCGGAGTCGGAGGTGATGACGGCCATGTTTGAAAAAACGCGGCGTGAAAACGCGATGAATGAAAGAACCAACAACGATAAAGACAGGTTCACGGCAACCGAACTGGCTGCCTTGCG
>PMSZ01000198.1:635-4142 GCA_003168235.1 Acidobacteriaceae bacterium | reverse complement strand
AGCGATCGTGCGTCCTTCTGTAGTCTTCATGCCCGGAACTTTGGCTCGCCAGGCGCGCGCATCCAGGTGTTTGAGGAGAAGCTGGTTCATGTGATCGTTGGCCGCGTAGGTTTCCCGCAAAACTTCGCAGAGATTGGAGGTCGCCGCGCTTCTGCGCGCCATATTCGCTCCTTGCGGGAATAGACATTCTCCGGCGTGTTATATTCCCACGCTAAGTGCCTCCGATCAAACTTTATCCCCGAACGGCCCTCGCCCTGCTCACGGCGCTTAACCTGTTGAATTACATTGACCGGTCGGTGCTATTTGCTGTGCAGCCCATGGTGCAGTCGGAATTTCACCTCAGCAATACCCAGGTGGGATATCTGACGAGCGCGTTCCTCGGGTTTTATATGATCGCCGCGCCGTTTGTAGGTCCTCTGGCCGACCGCTATTCGCGCAAACGCATCATCGTGCTCGGCGCAATTTTCTGGAGTGGACTGACGCTGCTCACCGCTTTCACCCACACCTACTGGGAATTGATGGTGCGACACACTTTGGTTGGCATCGGCGAGGCTACATTTGTCACCATCGCGCCCACCTTTGTCGCGGATTTGTTTCCGGAGAAGGAACGGGGCCGGATTTTTGGTATTTTCTACCTCGCGATACCCGTGGGAACAGCGGCCGGGTATTTGCTCGGCGGCAAGCTTGGCCCCGATTTCGGCTGGCGATTTCCTTTTTACATTGCGGCTGTCCCGGGCTTCCTGCTTGCGTTGGCGATCGCTTTTCTCCCCGAACCGCAACGCGGACAATTCGATTCGGTCAAGGAGACGCCAGAGCGGGGCACGATCGCGGGGTTGGTACGAAATCGCGCGTTTTGGGCGGTCACTCTCGGCATGGCCGCCGGAACATTTTCTCTCGGCGGAATTCAAGTGTGGATGCCGACATTTCTGGTCGTCGAGCGCGGCTACGGTCTGAAAGAGGCGAACGAAATGTTTGGAGCCATCGTAGTCGTCTGCGGCATCGTTGCATCGCTCGCAGGCGGCTGGATCGGGGATCGACTGCTGCCGCGCATGAAGGGCTCCTATTACTTTGTCTCAGCGCTCAGCATGGCGCTGGGAGTGCCGGTCATGATCGCCGCTTTGTTCGTCAAGGGACCGGTCATGTTGCCGGCGATCGCGCTGGCCGCATTCTTTCTGCTGGTCAACACCTCGCCTTTGAATACGGCGCTCGTCAACGCGGTCGGCGCTCGTATTCGTGCTACGGCGATTGCGCTGAACATATTTCTCTTTCATCTGTTCGGGGACGTTCCATCCCCGACCCTGATGGGATACGTAGCCGACCATCATTCGCTGCAGGCGGCATTTGTTTTGCCCGTGATCGCCATGGCGGTTTCTTCTGCCATACTGTTCTATGGCATGCGCTTCGCCCTGCCATTGGGCGTAGCGGCTGAACCGGGGGCGTCTTAAGTTCCTCAGGAGCATCTTCCTAGCAGAATGCATTGGCAAACCCTTCACTGGCATATCCTTCACTGGCGGACTTTCGACTGGATCGCAGGCAGCATTCTCGCCGTGGCCTGGTTTTCGCGCATCGTGGATGCAGCCATCGGGATGCCCCACATCGCCGACATCGCGCTCGCGGAGTGGGACCGCAGGCCGNNGCGACGCTGCAGCATTTGCTGGCGCTCGACTATTCCAATTACGAGATCATCGCTGTCAACGATCGCTCGACTGACGGCACCGGACAAATCATGGATGAAGTTGCCACGGCGAACGCTCGCCCCGATCGGCTGAAAATCATTCACGTTACTGAACTACCAGCACGTTGGATGGGAAAAACCCACGCCATGTGGAGAGCTGGCCAGCAGGCAACGGGAGATTGGCTACTCTTCACCGACGCCGACGTTCTTTTCAAGCCTGATTCGGTGCGGCGGGCCGTCGCTTATGCGGAAGCGGAGCGCGCGGATCATGTCGTTCTTTTCCCGCGCATGATCATGAAGCGGCCCGGCGAAAAAATGATGGTCGCATTCTTCCAGACGATGTTTGTCTTCGGCCACCGCCCGTGGAAAGTTGCCGATCCTAAAACGCGCGACCACATGGGAGTGGGCGCCTTTAATCTGGTCCGGCGGCCCGTGTATGACGCGGTCGGCAGCTATTTTGCCCTGCGTATGGAAGTCCTCGACGATATGAAACTGGGCAAGGTGGTCAAGAACGCGGGGTTCAAACAGCGTGTGGTTTTTGGCGAGGACCTGATTTCCATTTATTGGGTCAAGGGCGCTTTCGGCATGGTTGACAATCTCACCAAGAATTTCTTCGCGCTGCTTTCGTTCCAGTGGTGTCGTTCGGTCGCGTCTCTTGTGGGCTTGGGCTTTCTGAATCTCGGCCCGTTTGTCGGCATCCTACTGGCCCACGGTTGGGCGAGGGTTCCTTATGCGATTGCGCTGGTTTCACTTTTTCTGATTTACTATGGAATGTCGCGCCGGTCACCGATCCCGCCTTATTATTTCTTCCTGCATCCGCTCAGCAGCAGCCTTGGCATGTACACCCTGCTACTCTCCATGATTCGCACCTTGGCAAATGACGGCATTGTGTGGCGGGGAACAAAGTATCCGCTGGAAGAGTTGCGGAAGGGAATGGTGTAAGAGTCCCCCAGTTACGAAAGTTGCTGCACGTTTTACTAAGTATAGAGTTACTTGTCTGCTTCGCCTGAGCACTCATGTGTTATATTTCTCTTAACGAAAAATTAAAATAAAGTCTGAGGCGAAGCTATCAATTGCATCTCATGCAATTGAGGTCGAAGTTTCTGGCCCGTGTTTAACCCAGCTTTCCTGCGATCAGCGGGAGACGTTGCGATTTCAATTCCACAGAGGAGAAAAAGTGAAAAAGTTCTTAGTTTTGGCTATTTTTGTGAGCATCTTGTCACTTCCATTGATGGCGCAAGAAAAAGTGGATATCTTCGGCGGTTATCAGTATTCGCACTTCGGCGGTATCACAGACGACGGCAGCACCAGTAACGGTCAGGGCTTCAATGGGTGGGACGGTTCCGCAATCTTCAACTTCAACAAGCATCTGGGCGTGGCGGCGGACTTTGGCGGCGGATATGCAACGATCTCCGGCGTCTCATCCCATGTTTACACGTACACAGGCGGTCCGGTGCTCTCACTGGACGCCGGAGGCAGGATCAACCCCTTCGTCCATGCGCTGTTCGGGGGAACGCGTTTGAGCGCTTCAGCGGATGGTGTTTCAGAGGGCAGGAACGGCTTTACCACGATGTTCGGCGGGGGCGTGGACGTTAAGGCCAACCGGGTAATCGCAGTCCGCCTGATTCAAGTGGATTGGCTTTACTACCATTTCGGCAGCACCACGATTGATGGCGAGTCAGTTCCTTCGGTTGGCCAAAGCAACAACGTGAGAATTGCAACCGGTATCGTGTTCCGCTTCTAGTTTAAGAGCATATCTGAGGTTGTAGCTGTGAAACAAAAGCCGCTTGAAGCCACTTAGGCTTGAAGCGGCTTCTTTATTTTCGGTCTCA
>PMSZ01000198.1:0-470 GCA_003168235.1 Acidobacteriaceae bacterium | reverse complement strand
GTCGCCCATTTTTTTCAGATCCGCGGGGAACACGACGACGGTAAAAGGACATGCCTTCGCTTCCTGACAGAAGTTGAGCACGGTGGTGCCACGGCTACCGGTTTCGACGTGCAGAACGGTTCCGCGGATGCATTGCGCGGCTCCCAAATGCTTGCCGGCCTCGGCAAATGAAACGCAGTCGCCTACAAAAGAAGTATTGCGGGCTGCACACACCAGGCTGAGGGAGAAAATGGTCGCGACGAAAAATGCTAACGGACGCATAAGGGTCGAGGCGCTGAGAAGGTTCGCCTTCTGGTTTCAGTGTAGGCGGGGAAGAGAAGTTCTAAGCCAAGACAAACGACAAATTTTGCGGAATGCGTTCCCGAAAAGGGAACTGAGGTGTGGGGATAGTTTGGCGTAAGAAGGCGATGCGCCGGGGCTGGGCCCCGGCCTGCCACTGATTTACAAGGTGTACAAAGTGTTGCCGACGA
>PMSZ01000276.1 GCA_003168235.1 Acidobacteriaceae bacterium | reverse complement strand
TGAAAATTGCACGGCATGGTCTCGATCCAGGTATTGGCGATGGCGATGAGTGGCTTCGCCAGATCGTCGTCGGTGAAACCAATGGATTTGTACATAGCGCGCGCCGGAGCCCGGTCGCGCCCGTCGGTAATGTTGCGGCTACGATGCTTGAGGTCCATAAAAACAGTCCCTGGTTGTCGGTTCTCAGTTCTCAGTTCTCAGTTCTCAGTTCTCAGTTTCTAGGATGGCGAAATGGTGATTATGGAACAGTAGACGGTTTCGCTTGTGTTTCGAGTGTCGGTTGTTACAATCCTCACGACGCTGTAGGTGCCGAACCAGTATGCGCTTTGACCGCATTGGACCGCTAGAACTGTGGAAATAGATTTGACGAACGATGGATTGGTACTCGCCAAGCGGCGCGACTATTCTCAATTTCGTCGGTGCTTGTCCTCGCTCTCTTTCCCTGTCTCTTCGGTACTGTCGAGCCAAGCACATTACGCATAGGCAATATTTATTGGGGACTCTTAGGGGTTTTCGGATCCATCTCTACCTTCTTCCTGTGGATCGGCATGTGGCGGTATTGGGCCCGGGTTGACCCCTCAGGAAAATGGACAAAGCGGCTCTGGTTCTTCGTGATGCTAGTTGGTTTCTGGTACGGCAGTTGCCTGTATTGCTGGTGCATCTATCTGCCCCAGGTAATCTGGCCAAGTCGGCAGGAAGTGGCTCCCTCGCCAATCGAGCCGCCTCATCGCCAAAAGGTGGCGTTCGGAAAATCTCTTCTTGTCGCGTGCTATGCTTCCTCCCATTTGTGGAGCTCATTTTTGTCTTCCCTAAGAAGCTCGCTGCTTCAGCTCCTGTAATCCGCTTCGCGTTAATAGTGCTGGTGCTGACTTCCTTTGCCTACGTTGTCGGCTGGCTTTATCGCCAAGGGCTACGCCGCCGTTAGGCCCTAGGTCAATTCGGCGACACTTTGAACGGAGAACTCTTCCTATGCCGTCGCCGACCTAGCGTTCTCCGCTGCCCCCACCGAATCCGGCGGATGCGGCAAGTCAAGGTGCGCGTGGTCCCAGAGTTCCTTGATCGGCGCTCCGGGACGAACGTCGACCACATCCACGACGCCCCGCCATTCGCGGCAGAGCTGGCCGACTTGCTTCGCGTTCGCATCCATCAGCAGCGTTACCTTGTGGATGTGCTCGGTGGGTTCCGCCTGCACGTAAGGCAGATCGATTCCGCGCCGCGAAACCGCGCTCAGAATCCGCATCAGGGTTCCCTGCGTGTTGCGATAGCGAATATGAAAGATATGCATAATGTCCTCATCACTCAGCGGTCAAACCGAGCTGCAACGTTCTATTCGTCGCAGCGCTGAAACACTCGCCACCCAAAAGCGAACAAGCATGTCTTACTCTTCAAATACCATCTCTGACAACGACGCTCCCGACGGCACCATTGGATACACGTTTGCCTCGGGATGGCATTCAAACACGAGCAACTCCGGCTGGTTCGACCGCAAAAAGCGGTCGAGCCTACGAGCCACGTTGGCGCTCGCAGCCGGGTCTAAGAACTCCTCTTCCTTCAACAGTGAGGCGGAAATTTTGTACGCTTTGGCAATCTCCACGAAATCCGGGTTGTCGCTCAAATCCGTCTCCGCGTAATTGCGGGCAAAGAAAAGCTCCTGCCATTGCCGTACCATACCGAGAAATTTGTTGTCGATGATGACCATCTTGATCGGCAGTTCCAGTCGGTGCACTGTCGCCAGCTCCTGAATGTTCATCTGAAAGCCGCCGTCGCCCGACACGCAGAGAACGGTGGTGTTGGGCCTGCCCAGTTGCACGCCAACTGCAGCCGGTAAAGCGAAGCCCATCGCGCCGAGTCCGCCGGAAGTTATGAATCCCCGCGGCGAAGAGGCGCGAAAGCACTGCGCTGCCCACATCTGGTGCTGCCCTACATCGGCCAGAACAGTGCCGTTCTCCGGCATCCGCGCGAACAGTTGTTCGAGAAAGCTTTTCGTCGGATGGGCTAAGCCAGCCTTACGCGGTTCGGCACGCTCCGCTCCGCTGGCTACCGCGCGCCAAGCGCTGAAGTCCGGGAGATGCGCGCGCTGCGACTCCTGGAAAAACGCCGGAATGGTTTCGGCAAGATTGCCGATCACTGGTAACTCGCAGGCACGCGCGCGATCCAACTGCATCGGATCAATCTCAAAGTGAACAATCTTCGCGTGCGGCGCGAAGCGAGTTGGTTCACCGGTGACGCGATCGTCCAGGCGCGCGCCGAAAACCAGCAGCAGGTCGGTCTCGTCAAGCGCCATGTTCGCCGCGCGTGTGCCATGCATACCAACCATGCCAAGGTAGTACGGAGAGTCCTGCCGCACCGCTCCTAGTCCATGCACGGTCGCAAACGCGGGAATGTTCAGCAGATCGAGCGTTTGTTGCAGATCTTCCACTGCGCCGGAAAGCTTCGCGCCTGCGCCCACTAGCGCCACTGGTTTCTTCGCCTGCTGCAGCAGTGCGATCAGCGTCGTGGCGAAAGTGGACTCCGACCCCACGCGTCCGGAGCCACATGCCGGCGCGCGCGGTGTGAAGTGCACGGAACCTGTGAATTCCACGCTCGCCTTCATCATGTCAACCGGGATATCGATCATCACCGGGCCTGGACGACCGCTGCGCGCCCAGTGGAACGCTTCCGCTATCACGCGCGGTATTTCTTCCGTCGAACGCACCAACCGGTTCCACTTGGTCAGTGAAAGCGTCATGCCGAATACGTCCGTCTCCTGGAACGCGTCGGTGCCGATCAGCGGGGACCGAACCTGGCCCGTAATGCAAACCAGTGGCACGGAATCCATCTTCGCGTCAGCGATGCCAGTCACCAAGTTGGTCGCTCCTGGACCGCTGGTCGCGATCGCGACTCCTACTTTTCCGGTCGCTCGCGCATAGCCCTCGGCCGCGAAGACCGCGCCTTGTTCGTGCCGCGTCAACACATGGCGGATTCCGCTTCCTTCGAGCGCGTCATACAACGGCATGATTGCGCCGCCGGGATAGCCGAAGGCCAAATCAACGCCCTCCGCGCGCAGGCAGTCAAGAACGATTTGGGCGCCTCTACGCATGGACAGCTTTCAGTTCCGCAGGTTTGGCAGCCTCGGCCTTCTTCTTATCGGCATCGGACGAGCGCTTTTCGGTGGGCAGCCACGACATCATCGCGCGTAACTGCTCGCCAACCTTTTCCACTGGATGCCGCTTCGCCGCTTCGCGCAGCTTGGCAAAGTTCTTGCCACCCTTTTTGTTCTCCTCGATCCACTCTTTCGCGAATGTTCCATCCTGGATTCGCCCCAGCACTTCTTTCATCGCCTTGCGCGTAGTGTCTCCAACCACCATTTCACCACGGGTCAGATCGCCGTACTCCGCCGTGTTCGAAATCGAATAGCGCATTCGGCTCAACCCGCCTTCGTAGATCAGATCGACGATCAGTTTCATCTCGTGCACACACTCGAAATACGCAATCTCTGGAGCGTAACCAGCCTCGACCAGGGTCTCGAAGCCTTTTTGCATCAGCGAAGTCAATCCGCCGCAAAGCACAGCTTGTTCTCCGAACAGGTCGCTCTCAGTCTCTTCTCTGAATGTGGTCTGCAATACTCCCGCCCGCGTCGACCCGATACCGTGCGCATAGCTGAGCGCGTATTCGTGCGCCCGTCCGCTCGCGTCCTGATGGATCGCCAGCAACGACGGCACTCCCCCGCCCTGCGCATAGACCCGACGCAGCAGATGGCCGGGACTTTTCGGCGCAATCATGACCACATCCACATCTTCAGGCGGCTGAATGGTCTTGAAATGGATTGCGAACCCGTGCGAGAAGCTTAGAATCTTCCCTTTATGCAGATGCGGCCGTATCGATGACTCGTAGAAGTCGGCCTGGGTCTCATCCGGGGTGAGAATCTGGATCCAGTCGGCGCGCTTCGCCGCATCCGCCGGAGCGACTACTGTCATTCCATCCGCTAGCGCCTGGGTGGCCGAGCCCCGGTCGGCTTCGAGCCCGATAATTACGTCGCATCCGCTGTCGCGAAGGTTCTGCGCCTGCGCATGTCCCTGGGAACCGTAGCCGAAAACGGCAATCGTCTTGCCCTTCAATGCCGAGGGATTGGCATCATTCTGATAAAAGACCTTAGCCATTGGAAAGCTCCTTACTTCAATTGGCTGACCTCGCCCCAGGCCGACAAACCGACCGGTCGGTTGCTAGAATGCTAACCGCATGCCCAACCTCTGTCAACCCAATTTCCACGGGAGGATCGTTACCCGGCGGTTTTACCACCATACAAACTGGGTAGCATTATGGCCAGTATTCGTAGATTCAATGGTTTATAAGGATGGTTTCGTCTGAGGAACTGGAAGTGTCGCTGGGAATCCAGCGTAGGGTCCCCAGCCATCCTTACCGATGCGGCGCTTGCATCGAACGGCCTGCGGCAGTCGGCGACGGAAGCACATCATATAAAGGTTGCGCCGCCCATGCCTCCGGATTTTCATCTGCCACCGAGATCGCCAAAACGCGGACCTGGGCGTTGTCTGGCAGTTTGACACTCTTCGCTCCAGCCGGCAGATCGATCACGTAGCCGAACAGGTACGAGTAGGAATAAGGAACATTTTCGCCCGCGGCATTATGGTGATGACTGCAGTACCACACCACATCCGCACGCTTGATGTAAGCGGGACTGAGACCTGTCATGTCGCCATAATCGTCGTGCGAAGTATCTTTTGAACTCCACTGGCGGTTATACCACTGGCCGATGAATCCGCCCCAGTTTTCAATTTCGAGTTCCGTTTTCTTGCCGCCCACTTCGAACGTCCCCTTCTGATCGCCATCGGATGACGCCGCGAGCAGATACACGCGATTGTAGCGTCCCGACGGCAGCTCAATCGTCTGCCCTTTCGCGACGACCGCATTCGGCGTTCCCGTCTTTGCCGGAGCTAGTTGGAACTGCACATCATCGAACACAATCTCTGCCGGCAGCGTCTCCGCCGGGAGTGTATCACCCTTCCCGTCAAACCCTCCTTCGGAGCGAGCGCCTTCGTTGCTGGCCGTCGCGAGATCGTAGTGCAGCGTAACGGGAACCGACCTCACTCTTGCAAGTTTGGTCGCCGAAGCAGCCAGTCGCACAGCGAACGTGCGGGGCTGATACGCGCTGAACGACGTTATCAACCCTCCGCTCGATACCGTCGCCTGCCCGACCGGCTGTTCCTGTCCATTCACTTCACGCGCACTCGTCACGGGCGCCGCAAAAGAAATCCGGACGTCGCG
>PMSZ01000153.1 GCA_003168235.1 Acidobacteriaceae bacterium | reverse complement strand
CGGTTCCTCCTGGCAGGCTCGTGGTTGTACACGTTGCCGTTCCCGGATTGCCCGTCGTCACTGTAGTCGTGCCGCAGCCGGTGTTCGTGCTCCACTGCACCGACCCGCTTACGTCCTGCGCCTTCGCACCGTTCTTGATCAGCGCTCGACCGAGCAGTGCGCCGTTGCGTCCCTTGACCAGCCCGTACTCGCCGCTGATCGTGGCCGTGAACGTCACCGACTGACCATAGTTCGACGGATTCATGCTGGACGAAACCGAAGTCGTCGAGCTGGCGCTGTTAATGGTGAAGTTGTTAGTCTGAGCGCTGCTGGAAGCGCTGTAGTTCGTGTCGCCCGCAAACGTGGCCGACTCCGTGTAGGAGCCCACCGTATCCGCAACCGTGGGTGTATAGGTGTTGGTGCAGGTGATCGTGTTGCCGCTGGGCGCCCCGCAACTCGTGGTTCCGTAAGTGGCGCTGGGTCCGTTGCCGCCAATGGCTACATCGCCTGCCGTGGGCGCAACGCCGCTGCCCGTCCACGACAACACTGCCGTGATCGTGATCGACTGATCCTGGCCGTAGATTTCCGTGGCCGGGCTCACACCGGTCACGCTGATCGACGTCGTCGCCCCTGAATTAACGACCTGGCCGCCCGGCAACGTTCCCGTGCTCCCGCTGTGGTTGCTGTCGCCCGAGTAGGACGCGGTAATCGAGTCCGTCCCCACTCCGAGGCTGGATGTGGTGCACGTCGCTGTTCCCGGATTGCCTGTCGTCACCGAAGTCGTGCCGCAGCCGGTATTCGTGCTCCACGTCACCGACCCGCTTACGTCCTGTGCTCGTCCCTTGTTGGCTCGACCGGTCAATGCTCGACGCAGCATCGCTCCGTTGCGTCCTTTCGCCTCCCCGTATTGGCCATCGATAGTCGCCGTGAACGTCACCGATGTCCCATATGTGGATGGATTCGCACTGGAAGCAACCGCTGTGCTTGAGGTTGCCTGTGTGATGCTGAAGTTGTTGCTCTGCGAACTGCTCGAACTCGTGTAGTTGTTGTCTCCCGAGAACGTCGCCGCTTCCGTGTAGGACCCCACCACATCCGCGGCAGTAGGTGTATAGGTGGCAGTGCAGGTTATCGTGTTGCCGCTGGGCCCGCCGCAACTCGTTGTTCCATAGCTGCCGTTGCCGTTGCCGCTAATGGTCACATTGCCCGCCGTGGGCGCAACACCGCTGCCCGCCCATGACAGCACTGCCGTAATC
Source organism: Acidobacteriaceae bacterium (assembly GCA_003168235.1). Classification (GTDB taxonomy): domain Bacteria; phylum Acidobacteriota; class Terriglobia; order Terriglobales; family Acidobacteriaceae; genus Acidiflorens. Next base: position 5,651 of record PMSZ01000153.1, on the reverse strand, counting down.
GTGACCGGCGCATCCTGGCCAAACGCTTCCGAGGCCGGGCTCACGTTGGTCACGTTGATCGACGTAGTCGCCTGAGTCACGCCCTGGCCGCCGCTAAGCGTGCCTGTGCTCCCGCTGTGGTTGTTGTCACCCGAGTACGCCGCTGTAATCGCGTCTGTTCCCGTCCCCAGGATCGACGTCGTGCACGTCGCCGTTCCCGGATTGCCCGTCGTCACTGCGGTCGTCCCGCAGCCCGTGTTCGAACTCCACGCGACCGTTCCGCTCACATCCTGGGCGTGCCCCGCGACCAATCCGCGACCGCGTACGGCTCCTTTGCGTCCCTTTACCTCACCGTATTGCCCGCTGATCGTTGCCGTGAACGTCACTGGCTGCCCATACGTCGACGGATTCGTGCCGGAAGTAACCGTTGTGGTTGACGTCGCCGACGTGATGATAAAGTTGCCGGTCTGAGGACTGCTCGAACCGCTGTAGTTGCTGTCACCCGAGAACGTCGCCGCCTCCGTGTAGGAGCCGTCCACATCCGCATTCATAGGTGTATAGGTGTTCGTACAAGTGATCGTGTTGCCGCTGGGGGCGCCGCAACTCGTCGTTCCATAAGTGGCGCTGGGTCCATTGCCGCTGATGCTCACGGCGCTCGCTGTGGGCGCAACACCGTTGCCCGTCCACGACAACACTGCCGTGATCGTGATCGTCTGATCCTGGTTATAGGCTTCCGAGGCCGGGCTCACGCTGGTCACGTTGATCGATGTCGCCGCCGTCGTCGCGTTCACGGTCTCGGTAACTGTTGGTGCCGAGGAGTAGTTGCCATTGCCCGCCTGGTTGGCGATGACCGAGCACGTTCCGGTGCCGCTGGTCATGGTGAAGGTCGTTCCGCCAGCGTTGCCGTACCCACTTCCGCTGCACGATCCTGAAGACGTCAAGGACACAATCAGGCCCGAAGTGGACGTTGCCGTCACGGTGAAAGTACTTTCATAGGCTGCGCTCGACGGCACGGTGAACGGGTTAATGGTCTGCGACCCTTGTGTCGCCGACGTCCATGCGCCCGATTCCACCAGGTTGTAGGCGTTGACGCTGCCGAGTCCAGTCGCCAGATCATAGCCGGGCGCTGCTCCGTATGCCGGCTGGTAGGATTCCGCGGCGGTTCCTATGCTGGTGTTCGCTACGGCGATTGCGCCCGTGCCTCCGCCGCCAGTAAGCGTCATGGGAGTCTCCGGCTGGTAGCCCGAGCCAGCAGTCGTTATCGTGATGCCGCTGACATAGTTCGGCCCTTGGCCAGGAGTGGTGTTCGTGATGTAGACGTAGTCGGGCCCTTCGAGGAAGCCGCCGCCCCAGCTCACGTAGAAGTTGCCAGCATAGCCTGCGGTGGTCGCGGTCACGGTTACCGTACCCTTGGCGCGACTTCCCGAGCCAGAGGTGGATTCCGTGGCCGTTGCAAAAGAGCTGGTATTGATTGATGCCGCCAGATTCGTTGCTATGGTTACCGAACTCGTCCCAGTCAATGTGTAGGTGGCCAAAACGGCGCCGCTGTTGCTGGTGAAGGTGAGCGTCTGGCCGGCCGCAGCAGTCTCAATCAAAATACTCCATACGGCTGTCGTCGAACTGCTGTTGACTACTGCGCTGCAGGCTGCCTGAGTACCTCCCGTCCAAAGCGTGCCCCCGATCGGCGTCAGGTAGGGCGAATTATTGGTTGGCCCTGCGATGGCGCACGTTGGCGCGGTGGTATAGCCCGTGCCGCCGTTGATGACCGTAGCGGCGGTGACATTGTCAGTGCTGTCCACTCCGTGCGTTCCGGTTGGTTTGTAGCAATGGGCTTCTTCCAGAGTGCCGTTATCCTCGCACGCCAGGTTGATGTCGCCCTGAGTTATGTCGTTGAACACGCACCCGCTGCCCGNNGCAGGCGCTGCCGAGGAAGCTCCCGCCGGCGACACCGTACTGGTTTTGCGCGATCTGGTAGTAAATGGGATTGGGATTGCCCCAACTCTCGCCCGTCTTTTGATTTACGAGCGCTTGCACGGCCGCCATGGTAGGAGAGGCAACCGAGGTTCCGCCAAACCCTGCCCAGCTGCTCGGGGCGCCGCTGCAGGAGGCCGAGCCATCCGAGGTATAGGCGGGGTCGGACCAGCAAACTATTTCGTAGTGTCCCCAAACCCCGTTGGCGGCAAACATCGAAACGTCGGGAATATCGCGCACGCCATCGGAGGGCACGCCATAGGCGGATTGCCACGAGGGCTTCGGATAGCCTTGGCACCCTGGGACTGAATCGGCGTCGCTGCTTTGATCCGTCCCGCCGGCTCCCGTAGCGCAATTGCTCGCGCCACCGCTCGCGGCGCCGGTGCTTAAGTACGTACTGGAGGTGTCCCAGGAGCTGTTGTTGCAGATTGCCGGGCTGGCGCCGTAAGTTGTGAAGCTGTTGGTGACGACGTCGGAGATCAGAACACTGGCGCAGGCATCGTTCCAGGGAATCTCAGGAACGTATTGCAAGGCGGAGCCGTAGTACTGCGAGTTCGTCAGACTCCAGTAAGTACTGAAAGAAGCCCCGAGTTCCTTGACGTTGTACGTGTCCTCGAAATCGGTTCCACCCACGGATACGTTGAAGGGCGTTTCGCCCCATCCGGTAACGCCGAGGCCGGCAACGTCATACTCTTCGCCCGTCGTCCCAAAAAGATTGGAACAACTGGACGGACCTTCATCGCCCGAGGAAACGAAAACCGAGACACCCTCGCTCGCCGCCTGCTGGTAGGTGTTGTAGAAGGAGGCGTTGCCCGCGGTACCGGTAAAGGCTTCGCACAAGCCGTAGCTGACGCTGACGATGGCGGGCGGCGGTCCGCTTTGGTTGATCAGGTTTTGCAGGGCAATCTGGCCACCGAAGGTGAAGGTAGTCGACGGGCACGAGATCAGCTCGATGGCCGCGCTGGGCGCAACCGAGCTGGCTACTTCCACGTCGATGGCCGCTTCGCCGTCGTCCCCGTTGGTGCCGGGATCGGAGCAGCCTGGATGCACCTGGGTGTAAGTCCCAAGAGGAAAGTTTTCGGACAAGCCGAAAGTTGAGCGGTAAGTTTGCCAGTCGCTGGCACCGTTAGAGCCGGCAGTGCCGTAGGTGTCGCTGTCTTCTACCAGGACGATCGTCTGGCCCTGTCCCGAGATACCGGCCGCGTAGAGCGGATTCAAGTTGTAGATGGTCTCGGTATCCTGCGGCGTGATGAAGTAGCAGTCGGTGCCGGGTTCGGTTGGAAAAGTCGCGTCACCGCAACCGCCGACAGTATACTGCCTCGCCGACTTGTACATGGGCGCAGGTTTGAAGTCATTCAGGGAGGCAATCCCCTTGACGACTGGCGCCAGCGCCGCCGGAATCTCCGGATCGCTCATGTTGGAGATATGCTGCTCGCCGTTGACGTCAAGCTGGTGGATCTCTGTGTGGAAGGCCTCGCGGAGCTGGGCCGCCGTACCCGAGAAGTCGATCAGGATCTGGCTGGCGTAGACCTTGTTGACGGTAAAGCCATGCGATTCGAGCCAAGCGGTGACGGTGCCGATGTCTTCTGGCGCCACTCCGAACCTCTGTCCAAATTCACCGGCGGTTAGCCAATGGTGGAAGTTAGCCGATTTCCTGTCGTTGAGTTCGCCAATCAGCTTGTTAAGCTTCTGTTCTCTATCGGGAGAGCGCTGCAGCAGGAGGAACATGTGATCGATGCCAAAGCTGTCCGGGACCGCGCCGCGATCATTCTTGCGGTTCGCCTCCGGTCGCGTGTTGCCGAACAACTTCACCCGATTGTTTTCGTCGATCTGCTGAGTGATGCGATCGGGAGCGGACGCGGCATTGCCGCTCGCGAACATTCCCTGGGACACGGCCATTAGCAGAGCAAAAATGGAGACGAAGAAAACTGGGCGGATGCGGCGGACGTTTCTCATGTAACTCTCTCCTTCGAGATGCCTTTGCTTGACGGTGTTCTCTCCACAAAGCGGACGAGACACCTTTCAACTCTTTAAAGGAACCTGTTAGTGCGTTTTAATGCGTTGAAGCTTTAATGACTGGAAAAACAGCACGGAAGGAAGGGCGAAATTTGCCGAAGGAAAATTGAAAATCGGTCGTCCCGCGGTTTGCCCTACCGTGCTCTTTCTCTTCGTAACGTAAATCTTGGGAAATGAGCTAATCCGAGCGGCCCAATTTCAGGCCGTCAGATCGAGCAAACCCTGGGGAGGGACTCTAAGCAACATATCGCGCGATTCAGCACCGGTGCTTCTTACTCGCTCATCCGGATGCACACGGGTCTCAATCGCAGGCGCACCGACACTAAACTGAAAGGTTTGGGGCTGTCAAGGGAAAAGTAGACTATTCCGGGCTTCCGGGACACATGGGCAGGCGAGCGCGGCCTGAACGCTAAACGAAGATGAACAAAGACCCCCTCGCGTCCGTTTCATCGCCTGCCGTTCGCCTTTGTCAGAATCACAAAGCCGAACTCTTCTGTCGCCCAACCATCCTCCGATTCTCCGGAGAGGATGTTCACCATGCAGACCCCCGCGTAACTCTATGCTGACGGCGTTGGCCTTCGAGTTGGTCATTGGAGCTCCAGACCGGTTTCAGTGCGGCGGCGGTGGCTTTCCTTAACGTTCCCTGTGCGGGCGACGGTGCGATCTACGGTTCAGATCAAATTCTCTTTTGCGAAGTCTTCTCGAGTTCGAACTTCTGATCAGCGCGTTGCAGGCAAAATACCCGGACCATTTGGGACTGCTATAGGAAGTAAGGCAGCAAGCAAATCCAGTGCTGACGCTCCGCTCAAGCCATTCAAAAGCAGTTTCGCGCCTTCCGGTCAGGGCGAGCGTGCTGGCGATCTGATAGTACGTATGGTGCGAGTGCCCGAAGGATTTGGGGCTCGAACAGGCCCTGGTCACACATTCGATGGTCGCATCTCGATTCTCCACCAACGTGTGGAGCAGGATCTGATCTCATGCGGGCGGAAACGGGGGCAATCCTGGCACGCCAGTAGAATCTGGTTTCTGGATTGAAGTACTTCCAAAGCTGACGAACGAGGGGGATTTTGGGCAGCTCGGGCCGAGCCGAATCGGTTCCGGTGAGCCGACTTGAACTAAGCCGCTTTGCGGCGGACGCGTTCGCGTGTTGCTGAGCTAGTTTGTGGCGCAGAGGAGGAACTCTCTGTGACCCATTTACGCCAGATCATGCTTGAGGAACTGCGGCGCCGCAACTACGCCGAGTCCACCATCCACGCTTACAGTCACACGGTCGAGCATTCCAGTCGGCACTTCCATCGTTCGCCCGATCAGCTTGGCCCGGAGCATATTCGCCAATATCAGGCCGCGTTGTTCACGCGCTGGAAGCTGTCCCCCAACACCGTAATCCAGAGCTTGGCCGCTTTACGCTTCTTCTATGTACAGGTGTTGAAGCGCGGCTGGAGCGTTGCCGAGACACCGTATCCGAAGAAGGTTTTGCACCTCCCGCAGGTGCTGAGCCAGGAAGAAGTAGCGCGTCTGATCGACGCGGCAGAGTTTCCCTTTCATCGCATCCTGTTGATGACGCTGTATGCCACCGGCGCACGTCGCGCTGAAGTGGCGCACCTGAAGATCAGCGATATCGACAGCCAGCGGATGGTCATTCATATTCGCGGCGGCAAGGGACGCAAGGACCGCGATGTCATGCT